>JBFEXG010000003.1:0-28764 GCA_041546005.1 Paracoccaceae bacterium | reverse complement strand
TTCGTTGCCGCGGCGATGGCTTCGTTCCAGTCGCGCGGGACCGAGAGCGTGTCGTCGCCTTCATAGCCGTTACCGGTGGTCTCGGGGCCGGGGTCGATCCGGTTGTCGAGGCCGTGGCGGATGCCGGCGAGGACGGTGGCGGCGACGAGATAGGGGTTGGCATCGACGCCCGAGGGGCGGTGTTCGATGCGGCGGGCCTGTTTGGAGCCGGCAGGGACGCGCAGGGCGACGGAACGGTTGTTGACGCCCCAGGAGGGGGAAACCGGTGCGTAGGATTGAGAGGAGAAGCGGCGCCAGCTGTTAGCATGGGGCGCGAAGACCAGCATCGCTTCGCCCATTGTGACGCGCAGGCCGCCGAGGGCGTGGAGGAGGGTTTCGTTCCACTGGCCTTCGGTCTCTTCGACAAACACGTTGCGGCCGTCGTTATCCAGCATCGAGACGTGGAAATGCATGCCCGAGCCCGCGTATTCCTCGACCGGTTTGGCCATGAAACAGGCGGTGACGCCATGGGCGCGGGCTTGGGCGCGGACGATGCGCTTGAGGCGCATGAGGTCATCGGCGGCCTGCATCACGTCTTCGCGGTAGTGCAGCGTCAGCTCGTATTGCCCCGGCGCATATTCCGAGATCATCGTCTCGGCCTTGATCCCAGCCTTTTCGGCGCCTGCGTAGATATCGGAGAAGAGGGGGAGCATTCCGTGCAGGTGATCGACGGAATAGACCTCGGTCTTGGAGCTGTGGCGGCCGTCGAGCACGTCGGCGGCGGGGCGGACCTTGCCACCCGGGTCGCGGTCGTTGGCGAGGAGGAAGAATTCGAGTTCGAAAGCGCCGGCGGGGTGGAGGCCACGCGCGGCAAAGGCGTCGACCTGCCGCTGCAGCGCATGACGCGGGTCGGAGGTCATGGGCCGGCCGTCAAGCTCGTAGAGAGACATGAAGACCTCGGCGCGGGGCGGCCTCGTGTTGTGCAGGGGCTTCAGCGTGCCGGGGATCGGCCATGCACGCAGATCGCCATCGCCCTGATCCCAGATGAGGCCAGTCTCGTGGACATCCTCGCCGCAGATATCAAGGCCGAGGATCGAGATCGGCATATGCCGCCCGCCGGTGTAGAGCGACATCAGCTCGTGGCGGCGGATGATCTTGCCGCGGCCGATGCCGTTGCCGTCATGCAGGACAATGTCGATGGCCTCGATCTCGGGGTGGGCGGAGAGGAAGGCTTCGGCTTCGGCGGGCGTGGCGCCCGAAGGGCAGGTCGTCATGGGAAGGCTTTCAGGCAAAGAGCTCGTCAAGGACATCATTGAAGGCCGCAACCAGCCGGTCGATCTGGGCCGGTTTGGTCGAGGGCGATACGAGCATCATATTATGGAACGGCGCGATGAGGCAGCCGCGATTGAGAAGGGCTGCGTGGATTGCGGCCTCAAGGTTCGATTTATGTGCTTGGGCGGCCTCTTTGCCGTCACGAAGGGGGGTCGGATAGCAGATAAATTCAACCCGGGCGCCAACGCGGACAACGTGCCATGGGGCTTTGTGGGCTTTGATCGCCTTGGCGAGGCCACGGTGGAGGCGGGCGGCGCCCTTTTCCATCTTGGCATAGTTCTTTTCGGTCATCACCTCGCCAAGCGTCGCTTTGAGGCAGGCGAATTGCATCGGATTGGCCGAGAGGGTCGTGCCCATGCCGGAATGGCCCGAGGCGCGGATTGCATTGACCTCAAGATAGCGCTGGGCGACCGAGGGGCTGAGGCCCCAGACGCTGGTGGGCATCCCGCCAGCGACGCATTTGCCGACCACGAAGATATCGGGCTGAAGCCCATGCACGCGGGTATAGCCGCCGTGGCCCGACGAGATCGTGTGCGTCTCGTCAATCATCAGGAGCGTGCCGTATTGGGTCGCCAGCGCGCGCAGGCCTTCGTGGAAGCCGGGCTCGGGCAGGACCATGCAGGAATTGGTCATCACCGGCTCGGTCAGGATCGCGGCGACATCGCCCTTGGCGAGCGCGGCTTCAACGCCGGCCAAATCGTTGAATTCGCAACACACTCCGGTGAGGGTGAGGTCGGCGGCCTGCCCCAGAAGGCCGGGGCGGGTGATCGTATTGCCGCTCTCATCGAGCGTGACCATCGCTTCGTCGATGGTGCCGTGATAGCTGCCGTTGAACACCAGAACTTTCGGGCGGCCGGTCACGGCGCGGGCCACGCGCAGGGCAAAGCGGTTGGCATCGGTGGCGGTGGTGGCGATCTGCCAGCGCATATCGCCGAAGGTCTCGGTCAGCAGAGCGCCGGCGGCGAGGGCATCCTCGGTGGGCAGCATATAGGTCAGGCCATTGCCCGCCTGTTGTTTGATGGCGCGGGCCACCGGCTTGGGCGAATGGCCAAACATCGAGCCGGTATCGCCGAGGCAGAAATCATCAAGCTCGTTGTCGTCGAGATCGACCAGCGTCGCACCCTCGGCCTTGGCAACCAGCATCGGAAAGGGCTGTGGCCAGTCTTTCATCCAGTGCAGCGGCACGCCGTCGAGATAATTGGCGGCGCCTGCCTGAAGTGCTGCGCGCGTGCGCGGGCGGGCGGCGGAATAGGCCTCAGCCTCGCGGGCGGCGAGGGCGGCGATGCGGTCGTTGGAAACACCGGCGGTCTGGGTCATGGGAATTACAGTCGGCTGAGGTAAGCCCGGTACTCGGAGGGCGGTATAATGCGAGTGAGCGTCGTGGCTTCGTCGCGTTTGATCTCGGTGAAGACGTGATGGAAGGTGGGCCCGAAGATGTCTTTGGCGACCTCTGAGGCGGCAAACCCTTCGATGGCGGCGATCCAGTCGTGAGTCAGTTTTGCCTTGGTCGAGACGTCTTGCGGGCCAAGAGCCGGCTGCAATTCGGGCTTGGTCTCGAAGCCGTGCAGGATGCCGCCAAGAATAGCGGCCAGAACGAGATAGGGGTTCACGTCCGCGCCGGAAATCCGATGTTCGAGGCGGGCCGCGGGCCCGCGGGTATCGGGCAGACGAACGGCAACGCCGCGGTGATCAATGCCCCAATCGGGCGAGGTTGGTGCAAAGCTATTCGGCTGGAAGCGGCGGAAAGAGTTGAGGTGGGGTGCGAAGACGAGGTGCAGCTCGCGCATGGTCTGCAGAACGCCGGCGACCGCGAGGCCGAGGTTTTCGCTGACGCCTTGATCGGCGGAGAAAACGTTATTTCCTGCCTCGTCAATCAACGAGACATGAACGTGCATCCCATTGCCGGGGTGATCGGCATAGGGTTTGGCCATGAAGGTTGCTTCGAGGTCGTGCTGGTGCACCACGCCGCTGACAAGCTTGCGGAACAGGACAGCCGTATCGGCTGCGAAGAGTACGTCGTCGGTGTGGTTGAAATTCACCTCGAACTGGCCAGGGCCATATTCGGCGATGAGGGCGTCGGTCGGCATCCCTTGGGTCTGCGCGGCCGAGATGATCTCGGCCATGATCTCTTCAGAACGCACAAGCGCGCCCATCTCGTAGTTGCGGGCGCGGCCTAGCCCCGTGGGCGGCTCGGGGGCTTCGTCGGAATCCTCGCGGGCGCGGCAGATATAGAACTCGAGCTCGGTCGCGACGACGGGTCGAAGGCCGAGAGTGGTAAACCGATCCACGATCTTTGAGAGGATACCACGCGGCGACAAGACGCTCGTGGTCCCGGCCGCATCCGTCATCTCGAGCAGAACCTGCGCGACATTGCCCTCAAGCCACGGCACAGGCTTGAGCGTTCCGGCGACCGGGACAAGCTCTCCATCGGGATCGCCCTTGACGCTGCCTAGGCCGGTTGCGTCCACCTCTTCACCGAAGATATTGGGCGCATAGGCGGCCTCGGGGATCCGAAGCCCCCCCTTGATGAGTTTGCCGACATCCTTGCCCGGAACCCACTTGCCCCGAGGGATCGCATTGGCATCGAAGAACATGGCCTCGATCCGGTCAGGCATACCGAAAGACGCGCAGAACGCGTCATACTCGGCTTTGAAGTTGCTCATGATGCGGCGGCCTCTTGCTCGTCCTTGAGCCGCTTGGTCACGTTGCGCTTGTTGATGAGCGAAGCACTGATCACGCCGACGGCAACGATTGCAATCATCAGGGTCGAGAGCGCGTTAATCTTGGGGCTGACGCCAAGGCGCACCGCCGAGAAGATCTTGATCGGCAGCGTGGTCGACGAGGGGCCAGAGACAAAGCTCGCCAGAACCAGATCGTCAAGCGACAGGGTAAAGGCCAGAAGCCAGCCCGAGATCACCGCAGGCGCGATGATCGGCAGGGTGACCGATTTGAAGGCGTCCCAAGGCGTGCAGCCGAGGTCGAGCGCGGCCTCTTCAAGCGATTGGTCGAAGGTAACGAGGCGCGAGGAGACAACCACCGAGACGAAACACATGGTGAAGGTCGTGTGCGCCAGAACGATGGTGACAAGGCCGCGGTCAAGGCCGATGGCGATGAACAGCAAGAGGAGCGAAAGGCCGGTGATAACTTCGGGCATCACGATCGGGGCATAGAGCATCCCCGACATGAGCGTTCTGCCCTTAAACCGGCCGCCGCGGACGATGATATAGGCGGCCATCGTGCCGAGAATGGTGGCGAGGGTCGAGGACATGAGACCCACCCGAAGCGTCACCCATGCGGCATCAAGGAAAGCCTGATCGCGGAAAAGTTCGCCATACCACTTGGTCGAGAAACCCGCCCAGATAGCGACGTTGCGGCCGCCGTTGAACGAATAGACGATCAGGATCATCATCGGCAGATAAAGGAAGGCGAAGCCGAGCGTCAGGGATGTGGCGTTGAACCAGCTAAAGCGTCTCATTTCTGGGCCTCCGCCTGACGTTCTTGGCTGCGCTGGAACAGCACGATCGGCACGACGACGATCAAAAGCAGCAGCACGGCCACGGCGCTGGCCACAGGCCAGTCGCGGTTGGAACTAAACTCTTCAAACAAGATCTTGCCGATCATCAGCGTGCTTGAGCCGCCAAGGAGCGAGGGGATCACGAACTCGCCAATCACCGGAATGAAGACGAGGAAGCTGCCCGCCACGATGCCCGGACGCGAGAGCGGCAAGGTCACAAGCCAGAAGGCCGAGGTGCGCGTGCATCCGAGGTCTTCTGCGGCCTCGAGAAGCGAGATATCCAGCTTTTCGAGCGCGGCATAGATCGGCAGGATCATGAACGGCAGGTAGGTATAGACGATACCGATATAGACCGCCGTATTGGTATTGAGGATGGTCAGAGGCTCGTCGACGATGCCGAGCCACATCAGCGTCGAGTTGAGAAAGCCCTCTTTGCCGAGGATGCCCATCCACGAATAGACGCGGATCAGGAACGAGGTCCAGAAGGGCAGGATGACCATCATCATCAGCGTTGCGCGCCATTCTTCCGGCGCACGGGCCATCCCATAGGCGATGGGATAGCCGACGAGCAGCGTCATGGTTGTCGACAGGATCGCGATCTGAAGGCTCGAGACATAGGCCTTCCAATAGAGCGGGTCGCTCTTGAGGAAGAGGAAGTTGTCAAAATCGAGCTTGCTGAAGAAATCCTTGATCCCTGCCAAGCCTTCCGAGAAATCGAGCGTGGGCGTGTAGGGCGGGATCGACAGCGCGATGTCCGACAGCGAGATCTTCAAAACGATAATGAAGGGCACCAGAAACAGTGCCAAGAGCCAGAGGTAGGGAACACCGATAAGAAGGAAGCGGCGATAGTTCATGTCGCGCCCCTATTCGGTCAGGATGACACCGGCGGTGTCGGTGAACGAAAGCCAGACCTGATCTTCCCAAGTGAAGTGGCGGTTGGCGAGGCGGCGGGTGTTGGATTCCTGCGCCTTGATGACCTGACCGCTGGGCAGCATGACGTGATAGGTCGAGATATTGCCGAGATAGGCGATATCGTGAACCGAACCTTGAATGGCGTTGGCCACGTCTTTGGGCTTGTCGGCAGAGATCGCCACCTTTTCAGGGCGGATGGCATAGGTCACACGGGTTCCGTCGGCAATCTCGCGTGGGCAGGTGCCGCGCAGGGCGGTTTGGCCCTCGGCCCAACTGACCTCGTATTTATCCGCGCCGACCTTCTTCGAATTGCCTTCGATCAGGTTCACCTCGCCGATGAAGTCCGCAACATAGACACTGTTCGGCGTCTCATAGATCGCGGCCGGGGTGGCGACCTGAATGAGCTTGCCATGGTCCATGACCGCAACACGGCTCGCCACGGTCATCGCCTCTTCCTGATCGTGGGTCACGATCACGAAAGTGGTGCCGGTTTTTTCCTGAATGTCCATCAGCTCGAACTGCGTATCGTGGCGCAGCTTCTTGTCGAGCGCTCCGAGCGGCTCGTCGAGGAGAAGGAGCTTGGGGGCCTTGGCAAGGCTGCGGGCAAGGGCCACGCGCTGGCGCTGGCCGCCGGAAATCTGGTGCGGTTTGCGCTTGGCGAATTTCTCCATGCGCGTCAGGCGGAGCATCTCGTCAACGCGGGCGCCGATCTCGTCCTTGGGCATCGAAGAGCGACGCAGGCCAAAGGCGATGTTGTCCCAGACGGAGAGATGCGGGAAGAGGGCGTAGGACTGGAACATCATGTTCACAGGGCGCTTGTTCGGCGGGACGGCGCTGATGTCTTTACCGCCTAGAAGGATCGTCCCTTCGGTCGCTGTCTCGAAGCCGGCGAGCATCCGCATGATCGTGGTCTTGCCACAGCCAGAAGGGCCGAGAAGGGCGAAGAACTCACGCTCGAAGATATCGAGGCTGAGATTGTCGATCGCCGTGAAATTGCCGAAGCGCTTGGTGACATTCTTGAATTGAATGACCGGCTTCTGGGTCTCGTCCTCCCAAGGGGCGAACACGACAGGGGTCTTCGATGGCTGCGCCATAATATCCTCGTATTACAGAAAAGCCCCGCGCCAGTTGTCCGGCGCGGGGCGATATCATTCAGCCTGGCTTAGGTGCCCGACTTAACGCGGGTCCACAGGCGCGTCACGACACGCTGAACAGCGGCATCGTAGGGCAGCGTGGTGTAGAGGTTCTCCAGAGTGGCCTCATCCGGATAGATCGCGGTGTCACCGATCACGTCTTCGACAAGGAACTCTTGCGAGGCCTTGTTGCCGTTGGCGTAGTAGACGTAGTTCGAAGCGGCGGCGATATTTTGTGCGTCCATGATGAAGTTCAGGAACTTGTGGGCACCGTCGACGTTCTGAGCGTCAACCGGGATGGCCATCATGTCGAACCACATCAGGGCGCCTTCCTTCGGCGCGTTATAGGCGATCTCGTTGCCGTTGTCGGCTTCGGCCGCACGGTCACGCGACTGCAGAACGTCGCCCGACCAGCCGAAGGCCACGCAGATCTCGCCATTAGCGAGAGCGTTGATGTACTCCGACGAGTGGAACTTCTGGACGTAGGGACGGATGGCCATCAGCACGGGCTCGGCCTTGGCGATCACGTCTGGATCGAGGCTCGCCGGATCTTCGCCGATGTACTGAAGCGCGGCCGGGATGATCTCGGTCGGCGCGTCAAGGAGCTGCACGCCACAGGCGGCGAGCTTTTCCATGTTGGCCGGATCAAAGATCAGCGCGAGGCTATCGATCGGAGCGTCAGCGCCCAGAATTTCCTGAACCTTGCCGACGTTCACACCGATACCGGTGGTGCCCCACATGTAGTTGATCGCATATTCGTTGCCGGGGTCATACTTGTCGGTGCGTGCCTTGATCACGTCCCAAAGGTTGCTCGCGTTCGGCAGCTTGGAGTAGTCAAGCTTCTGGAAGGCGCCGGCCTCGATCTGACGCTGCAGGAAGGTGCCCGAAGGAACGACGACGTCGTAGCCCGAACCGCCAGCCAGCATCTTGGTCTCGAGGACTTCGTTCGAATCGAAGACGTCGTAGATCAGATCGAGGCCGGTTTCCTCTTCGAACTTCGTCAGAAGCTCTTCGTCGATATAGTCCGACCAGTTATATACGCGGACTTCTTCGGCCGCAGCAGCACTTGCTACCAGAGCCAGAGTTGCTGCCGAAAGCAGCCAGGTCTTCTTCATGGTTTGGTCTCCCAGTGGTGGTTTTTGGACTTGTTGGAGATAAATTTGATCAAACGTAGAGCGTTTGGCAACAAATATCTTCATCTCAGCCGGATGAGATGGGGCCATGCCTCGCCAAAGAATGCAAGCGGTGGTGGTCAAAATCCCTTCATTCACGGCAGTTTGCCGCAAATTGGGCAAAGATCTCTGGGGTGCAAAAGTTTTTGGCGGCATACCGATGGCGAGGCTGGCTACTGACCGAATCGTCGAGAAGGGGCCGTTGGGCCGGTCCGTGCCGCACTCGCCACTCAGGCGTGGTGTAGACCCGTCAAAACAAGGTTTGGGACGGACCGACGGGTAGGCCATCCTCAGTGCCAAAGGGTGAATCCGGCCGCCCATTATAAATTTGATCAAAATAGTTGACACCTCTGTCGCCGAGATTATGCTCAAATCCGAACGCGTGGCTCGCCAACTGGCGCGCAGCGCTGTGCATACCGAAATACCCGCAAGGCCCGGGGCAGAAGTCTGCCTCAGATGAGGGCCGGTCCGATCCGACACTTCAGGAGAGCGTCATGACGATGATCACCAATAATATGCCGACCAAAGAGCTTCAGGCGCTTGACGCAGCTCACCACATGCATCCCTTCACCGCCAACGCCGAGTTGGCCAAGAAGGGCGCGCGCGTCATTACCCGCGCCGAAGGCGTTTATCTCACCGACAGCGAAGGCCACCGTATTCTCGACGGTATGGCTGGCCTGTGGTGCATGAATATCGGCTATGGTCGCGCCGAGATGGCGGATGTTGCCGCCCGCCAGATGCGCGAATTGCCCTACTACAACACCTTCTTCCAGACGACCCATGTTCCGGCGATTGCGCTCGCCGCCAAGCTGGCCGAGCTGGCGCCGGGCGATCTGAACCATGTCTTTTTTGCGGGGTCGGGTTCGGAATCAAATGACACCAACCTGCTTCTCGTGCGCCGCTACTGGCAGGCTCTCGGCCATCCGGAGAAGAACATCGTCATCAGCCGCAAAAACGCCTACCACGGCTCGACCTATGCCGGCCGCAGCCTTGGCGGCATGAGCGGTATGCACGAGCAGGGCGGCGTCATGGCCAACATCGCACATATCGGCCAGCCGCACTGGTATATGGAAGGCGGCGACATGACGCCGGAGGAATTCGGCCTGAAGCGCGCCCGCGAGCTTGAGGACAAGATCCTCGAGCTGGGCGTAGACCGCGTAGCCGCCTTCATCGGCGAGCCGGTGCAGGGCGCGGGCGGCGTTGTCATCCCGCCGAGCACCTACTGGCCCGAGATCCAGCGCATCGTCGACAAATACGGCATCCTCTTGATCGCCGACGAGGTCATCACCGGCTTTGGTCGCACCGGCAACTGGTTTGGTTCGCAGACCTTCGGCATCAAGCCGCATATCATGACCATCGCCAAGGGCCTCTCGTCCGGCTATGTGCCGATCGGTGGCTCGATCGTATGCGACGAGGTTGCCAAGGTTGTCGGCGAGAACGGCGATTTCAATCACGGCTATACCTATTCGGCGCACCCTGTTGCTGCCGCTGTCGCGCTTGAGAACCTGCGGATTATTAAGGAAGAAAAGCTGATCGAGCGCGTGCAGGATGATATCGGTCCCTATCTCGCCAAGCGCTGGGCCGAGTTGATGGATCATCCGCTCGTGGGAGAGGCGCGCACTGTGGGTATGATGGGCACCCTTGCTCTGACGCCCGAGAAAGGCACCCGCAAGCCCTTCGCCTCGCCAGAAGGCACGGTGGGCTACCGTTGCCGCGAGCGTTGCTTTGCCAACGACCTTGTGATGCGTCACGTAGGCGACCGTATGATCATCTCGCCGCCGCTGATCTTCAGCCACGACGATGTGGACGAGCTTGTCAAACGCGCCCGCAAATCGCTTGACGAATGCTACGCGGGCCTCAAAGCGGACGATATGCTCAAGGCGGCCTGATGGCCCGCCTTGATATCCTCACTGCCAACGACGAGGTCGGAGCTTATCCGGCCTCGTGGTATGCCGCCACGGCGACGCCACCTTCCGAACAGCCGCAGGCCAAGGGTGATCTATCCTGTGATGTCTGTGTGATCGGCGCGGGGTTTACAGGGCTTTCCGCAGCGCTTCACCTTGCCGAGCGTGGCTATGACGTGATCCTGCTCGACGCCCACCGCGTCGGGTTCGGTGCGTCGGGTCGCAATGGCGGGCAGGTGTCTGGCGCCCAGCGCCTTGATCAAGATGATCTTGAAAAGATGGTTGGGTTCGAGGCCGCGCGCGGGCTGTGGGACATTGGGCAGGAGTCGGTCAGAGTTCTGCGCGGTTTGATCGACGCGCACAAGATCGACGCCCGCTGGGTTTCCGGGGTGATCCATGCGGATCACCGCGCCCGTTTCGTCCCGCACAGCCATGCCTATGCCGAAAAGCTGCAAAAAGACTATGGATACGATCTGATCCGCGCCCTCGATCAGACGGAAATGCGCGAACTTGTCGGGTCTGACGCCTACTATGGTGGCACGCTCGACATGGGGTCGGGCCACATCCATCCGTTGCGTTTTGCCTTTGGCCTTGCCGAGGCCTGCCTGAAGAAGGGCGTTCGGATCTTCGAAAAGAGCCGTGTCGAAGGCGTGGACGAGGGGGATCCGGCGACGGTGCGGACCAAGCACGCCCGCATCAAGGCGAGGTTCGTCGTGCTCGGCGCCAACGGCTATCTGGGGAATATGCAAGACCGTGTCGCGGCGCGGGTCATGCCGATCAACAACTACATAGTGGCGACCGAACCCCTGAGCGCCGCGCGCGCCCGCGACCTGATCCGCGACAACCACGCCGTCGCCGACAGCAAGTTTGTCATCAACTTTTTCCGCCTGTCCGAGGACAACCGGATGCTCTTTGGCGGCACCGAAAGCTATGGCTACCGTTTCCCGCGCGATATTGCCGGCAATGTTCGCAAGCCGATGGAAGAGATCTACCCGCAGCTCGAAGGTGTGCGGATCGACTATGCTTGGGGCGGAACGCTGGGGATCACTATGAACCGGATGCCGCATTTCGAGCGGCTCGCCGGCAATATCCTTTCCGCCTCAGGCTATTCCGGTCATGGCGTGGCCATGGCGACGATGGGGGGCAAGATGGCGGCCGATGCGATTGCCGGTCAGGCCGAACAGTTTGACCTCATGGCCCGCGTCCCTACGCAACGCTTCCCCGGTGGCGCCATGCTGCGCGAGCCGCTTTTGGCGGCGGCGATGCTGTGGTTCTCGATGCGGGACCGTCTCTAGGCGCTACTTCTCGAGCGATTTTCGGATTTGTTCGAAGCCCTGTTCGATATCGTCATAGATCGCGCGCTTGACCGCCTCGGGATCGCCTTTGCGCAGGCCCTCAATTGCAGCGACGTGCTTGTCGGGCAGGTTCGAGGTGCCAAACCGGCCGCCCATGACCCGCAGCGAAGGCCCCATGCGGAGCCAAAGCTCGTCGGCCAGCGAGATCATGATCTCGGCGCCGGAGATGGCGTAAAGGGCTGAATGGAATTCGTGGTTGCGGAAAAGATAGCCCCGCACATCGCCGCGCGCGATGGCCTTGTTCATCTCGGCATCGATGGCTTCCAGCTTGGTGATGTCTTTGGCCGAGACATTCTCCGTCGCCCAGAAGGCAAGCTGTGGCTCGAGTGCCAAGCGAGCAAAGGCCAATTCGTCGATCTGGTCGAGCGTCAGCACAGGGACAGAAACCCGCCGATTGCCCTGAAAAACAAGGGCGCTTTCCGAGGTTAGCCTGCGGATCGCTTCGCGCACCGGCGTCATGCCAGCCCCCAGGGTTGCAACCAGCCCTTGGATCGTGATGGCCTGACCGGGCTCAAGCTCGCCGCACAGGATCATCTCCCGCAACTTGCGGTAAACCAGCTCGTGTGCGGGGGGCTTGTTGGCCGTGTTGTTCAATCGAAAACCTCAAATACTCAAGCGAGACAACCTATAATGGCAGGGGGAGGAGAATTGATCAAATCCAATCGGGCGCGGAAGCCACTAAACCGCCCGGATGCAGCGATTCGCGATGGTGGGATCAGGCTGGATGAATGATGTTGGATCAGCGGCGCGTCGTTGAAAGACGTATAACCATATGATTAATAAACAGAAATAGAGATCTGGCGTCCGCGTTTTCTGCTGCCGCAGGTCGGCATGATGCCAGATACGCTCCAATTCTGTCCGTCCAAAGGGGGCTGGCTGGGGCTCGTAACCGGCGCAGTCAGCGGATGGTCAAATTCCGGCGGATCGCTCTTTTTTGGGGTGGAAAATCTTTGCATTAGGTCCGAATCGGTCTGATCGCGGGCCGTGTCTGACGAAAGCACCGTGAAGCCGTCTAATAGCCGCGACACTATATTGCGTGGCCGAGGGGCGCGACGATATTTTTGACTAAATCACCGCCGTTCCATGAAATTCATCCAAAAAGTCAAAGTTTACGCATGGTCAACTTGAAATCTGCTCTTGCTTATTTCGCTCAGACAAAAAAATAATCTCCCATTGTCGCGCATGACGCGAGAAGCAACCGACGTGATCGCCGGATCAACCGGCTCACAAAAGGGAGAGTACTCAATGAAAATCAAAACAACGCTTATGGCGTCGACCGCCGCGCTGCTCGTGCTTACGGGCGCAGCCTTTGCTGCCAGCCCGATGGCCGGCGAGACGCTGGCCGCCGACCAGACCTTCACCTATCAGGACATCGACGAGAGCCCCTCGATCGACCCGGGCATGGTTGAAGACGTTTCGGGTTCGGCTGTTGCCCGCAACCTGTTTGAAGGCCTGATGAACCAGGATGCCAACGGCAATCTGATCCCCGGCGTTGCCACCGGCTACGACATCTCCGAAGACAAGATGACCTACACCTTCCACCTGCGCGACAACGCCGTGTGGTCGAACGGTGATCCGGTTACCGCTGGTGATTTCGTCTACGCTTGGCGCCGTGCGGCCGATCCGGCGACCGCTTCGCCCTACGCTTGGTTTGTGACCGATATCACCGGCATCAAGGGTGCTGGCGCTGTTGGTTCGGGCGATGCTGCCCCCGACACCCTCGGTGTTGAAGCCGCTGACGACCACACCCTCGTCGTGCATCTTGAGCGCCCGGTTCCCTACTTTGCCCAGACCGTGACCCACGCCACCATGTTCCCGGTGCATCAGGCCACCGTGGAAGCTCACGGTGCCGAATGGACCCGTCCGGAAAACATCGTCGGCAACGGCGCCTATGTTCTGACCGAGCACGTTCCGCAGGAGCGCATGGTCATGGAGCGCAACGCGTCCTACTGGAACGACAGCGAGACCGTCATTAACAAGGTCGTCCGTCTGATCATCAACGACGAAACCCAGGCCTTCACCCGCTGGCAGGCGGGCGAGCTTGATCTCGTCGGCGTTCCGACCGGTCAGTACCTCTCGCTCAAAGAGCAGTATCCGGCCGAGATCTATTCGAACCCGCGCCTCTGCACCTACTACTACAACTTCAACATGCGGGATAACGCTCCTGAGTGGATGAAGGACGTTCGCGTCCGTCAGGCTCTGAACCTCGGCTTTGACCGCTCGGTCATCACCGAAGGCATCCTGCAGGCTGGCCAGATCCCGGCCTACACCTTCACCCCGCCGACCACTGCTGGCTTCACCGTGCCGGTCGTCGAGGCCGCCGCGATGACGCAGGAAGAGCGCACCGCGAAGGCGAAGGCCCTGCTCGAAGAAGCTGGTTACGGCTCTGACAACCCGATCAACCTCGAGATTCTCTACAACACCTCGGAAGGCCACAAGTCGATCGCCATCGCGATCAGCCAGATGTGGAAAGAGAACCTCGGGATCGAAGCCACCATCAACAACATGGAATGGGGTACCTTCCTCGAGGCCCGCGGTGCCGGCCAGTTCGAGATCTCCCGTGCCGGTTGGTGTGGTGACTATAACGAGGCTTCGACCTTCCTCGATCTCTATGGCTCGGGCTCGGGCTACAACGACGCTGGCTATAACAGCGCCGAAGTTGATGCCCTCCTCGCCGAAGCCAAGACTGCAGAAGACCCGCAGCCGCTGTACACGCAGGTTGAGACGATCGCTGCCGCTGACGCACCGATCATCCCGATCTACTTCTACACCTCGGTCGGTGCACGTCAGGCTTCCCTCAAGGGATGGCCGGACAACAACGTCGAGAACGCTTGGTACGCTCGCGACCTGTACAAGGTCGAGTAATCGACAAGTTGGTCTAAACCTACCGCGCCCCCAAACGGGGGCGCGGAACTTTTCATCTCTATGCTGATAGGGATCCCCTGATGTTCTCCTATATCGTGCGCCGCCTTACGGTGGCTGTTCCGACGATCCTGATCCTGATCACGATCTCCTTCGTTCTGATGTGGTCTGCCCCGGGCAGCCCTTTCATGGGCGAGAAGCTGCCGCCGCCGGAAGTGATGGCCAATCTCGAGGCCAAGTACGGGCTCGATCAGCCCTACTGGAAGCAATACATCGACTATCTGTCGAACGTGATCTTCCATTTCGACTTTGGCCCGTCGTTCAAGTTCAAGGACCGCACGGTTAACGACATCATCTCGCAGGGTTTTCCCGTCACACTGACTTACGGCTTTTGGTCGTTCATTGTGGCCGTGACCTTTGGTGTCGGCCTCGGCGTCACCGCCGCGATCCGCCATAATACTTGGCTCGACTATCTTGCGGTCGGCTTCGCCATCGGCTCGCAGTCGATCCCCAACTACGTCATGGCGCCGATCCTGGTTCTGGTTTTCACCCTCTGGCTTGGCTGGCTGCCGGGCGGCGGATGGGAAGGCGGGACATGGGATCACATCATCATGCCGGTGATTGCGCTCTCGACCTCTTATTTCGCCTCCATCGCGCGGATCACCCGCTCGTCGATGCTTGAGGTGCTGAACTCTGGCTTCATCCGGACTGCCAAGGCCAAGGGTCTGCCGATGAGCCGTGTGATCATCAAACACGCCTTGAAGCCCGCGCTTCTGCCCGTCTTGTCCTACCTCGGGCCGGCCTTTGTCGGCATGGTCACGGGCTCGGTCATCATCGACCAGTATTTCTCGACCGGCGGCATTGGCCAGTTCTTCGTCAACTCGGCCTTCAACCGCGACTATTCGACCATGATGGGCATCACCATCCTTGTCGGCACCCTGACGATCCTATTCAACCTTCTTGTCGACGTGCTCTATGCGTGGATCGACCCGAAGATCCGGTACTGAGGGGGCGATCATGTATCCTGACAAAACCAAGATGGAATCCCTTGTCGAGGCGACCAACATCGCCGAGGTCAAGGGGCGCTCGCTCTGGAGCGATGCCCGTACCCGCTTTATGCGCAACAAGGCCGCGGTCGCGGGGCTTGTCATCCTGACTGCGATCCTGCTTTTCGCTCTGTTCGGTTCCTTGTTCCAAGCCTGGACCCACGAAGCGATCGACTGGAAGCTCATGGGTCGAGTCTCTCAAATCGGTGGCCCGAGCATCGAGAACGGCCACTATTTCGGCGCCGATGAACTTGGCCGCGATCTTTATGCCCGCGTCGTTCAGGGCACCGGCATCTCGATCATGGTCGGCGTTGTCGGCTCGCTCGTCGCGGTGGTCGTCGGCACGCTCTATGGCGCGACCGCCGGCTTCTTTGGCGGACGGCTCGACAACATCATGATGCGGACCGTCGACGTTCTGATGTCGATCCCGTTCATGTTTGTTCTGATCCTGATGCTCGTCATCTGGGGCCGCTCGATCACCATGCTTTTTGTGGGCATCGGCCTGATCAGCTGGCTTGATATGGCGCGTATCGTGCGCGGCCAGACGCTCACCATCAAGAACAAGGAATTCGTTGAGGCGGCCATCGCCGTGGGCGTGAGCCCCTTCACGATCATCCTGCGCCATATCGTGCCCAACCTTCTGGGTATCGTCGTGGTCTATGCGACGCTTCTGATCCCCGGCCTCATCATGGCGGAAAGCTTCATCAGCTTCCTTGGCCTTGGTGTGCAGGAGCCGATGACTTCGCTCGGTGCGCTCATTCAGGCAGGCTCCAAGCAGATGCTCTATGGTGCTTGGTGGCAGATCGCCTTCCCGCTCTTCTTCTTCCTCGCGACGCTCTTCGCCTTCACCTTTGTGGGCGACGGCCTGCGCGACGCGCTCGACCCGAAGGATCGCTGATATGAGTTTGCTTGAAATCAACGACCTCAAGGTCACCTTCCGAACCAATGACGGCCCGGTGAACGCGGTCAACGGCGTGTCGTTCGACATCGACAAGGGCGAGACCCTCGCCATCGTCGGCGAGAGCGGCTCGGGCAAGAGCCAGACGGCCTTTGCCGCAATGGGCCTTCTCGCCCAGAATGGCAGCGCGTCGGGGTCGGTCCGGTTTGACGGCAAGGAGCTCTTGTCCCTCTCTCAGCGCGAGTTGAACAAGGTCCGCTCCGACGAGATCGCGATGATCTTTCAGGATCCGATGACCTCTCTCAATCCGTATATGCGGGTCAGCGACCAGATGGCTGAGGTGCTGGTTCTGCACAAGGGCATGTCCAAATCCGACGCCGTCAAGGAATCGGTCAAAATGCTTGACGCGGTAAGGATCCCCGAAGCGGCTCAGCGCGTGCGGCAATTCCCGCACGAGTTCTCGGGCGGGATGCGTCAGCGTGTGATGATCGCCATGTCGCTTCTGTGCCGCCCGCGCCTCCTCATCGCAGATGAGCCGACCACCGCGCTCGACGTGACGGTTCAGGCGCAGATCATGGAGCTTCTGGGCGATATTCGCTACGAGTTTGGCACGGCCGTGATCCTCATTACCCACGATCTTGGCGTCGTTGCCGGTTTCTGTGATCGCACGCTCGTCATGTATGGCGGGCAGATCATGGAAGAGGGGGAGACCGAAGAACTCTTCGAGAACCCGACGCACCCCTATACCCGTGGCCTTCTCTCGGCCGTTCCGCGCCTCGACCGCGATGACGAGAAGCTCATGACCATCGCGGGCGAGCCGCCCGACATGTCGCATCTGCCGGCTGGCTGCCCCTTCAGCCCGCGCTGCGCCAATGTTCGCGCCGAGTGCGCTCAGAACCGGCCCCAACTCACGACACTGGACGGGCGCCGCCGCGCCTGCCACGTCCCGGTCAAGGAGGTCGCGTAATGTCGGCTCCGTTCCTTACACTTGAGAACCTTCAGGTCACCTTTGACATCCGCCGCCCCGGATCCTGGCCCTGGACACCGCCGCGCCAGCTTCATGCCGTGAACGGGGTTAGCCTCGAGCTGGCTGCGGGTGAATGCCTCGGCATCGTTGGCGAGAGCGGCTCAGGCAAATCGACGCTCGCCCGCGCGATCATCGGCACCGTGCCCACCTCGGGTGGCAAGATCCTGTTCGAAGGCAAAGACCTTGCCGAGATGGAAGTTGGCGAACGCCGCGCCCATCGCCGCGACGTCCAGATGATTTTCCAAGACCCTCTGGCCGCGCTCAACCCGCGTATGACAGTGGGCGAGATCATCGCCGAGCCTCTGGTCACGCACTTCCCCAAGACGCCACGCGCCGAGGTGAAGCAACGTGTCGCCAAGCTCATGGAGCGCGTCGGTCTCCTGCCCAACCTCATCAACCGCTATCCGCACGAGTTCTCGGGCGGCCAGTGCCAGCGCATCGGCATCGCCCGCGCCCTGATCCTCGAGCCCAAGCTTGTGATCTGCGACGAGCCCGTCTCGGCGCTCGATGTGTCGGTTCAAGCGCAGGTGATCAACCTCCTGATGGAGCTTCAGCGCGATATGGGCCTGTCGATGATCTTCATCGCTCATGACCTGTCGGTGGTGAAGCACATCTCCGACCGGATCGGCGTGATGTATCTGGGCCGGATCATGGAAGAGGGCGACGCTGATCGCCTGACGACGCGGCCCGAGCACCCCTATACGCAGGCGCTCATCTCGTCGGTGCCGATCCCTGATCCCAAGCTCGAAAAAGCGCGTCCGCGCGAGGTTATCGTCGGCGAGTTGCCCTCGCCGATGAACCCGCCCTCGGGTTGTGTGTTCCGCACCCGCTGCCGCAAGGCGCAGGCAAGCTGTGCAGGCGAGCGCCCGAAGATGATCGAACTTGGCAACGATCATAAGGTTGCCTGTCCGTTCCACGAGGCCGAGGCGCTTCTCGAAGCGACGGCCTAAGGATCACAGACAAGAACACGACGGCGGCCCTTGGGCCGCCGTTTTCGTTTCAATAATCCCGCTCGAAGAAGATACCGAGACTCGTCTGCCCCTCGCTATCGATGCCGCCCTTGGCGGTCAGCGTGTCTGACAAATCGAGGTTGAGGCTGATCTCGCTCTGTCCGCCGCTCGAGATCGAGACATCGGAATAGAGGTTTTCTCCAAGGTATTTGCCGATCCGGAAGGTCGTCTCGCCAGTGGTGTCAGAACTCACGTCAAGATCATCCAGCCCAAAGCGCTGGCGCAGATTGTCAACAAATCCGGCCCCGCCGCGCCCTGCTAGCGTCGCCACAGCTGAGGCGAGTTGTACCGCCTGAAGGGGCGAAATCTGGTCGATGCTCCGGCCGAAGAGTAGCTGAGAAATGATCTCGTCTTGTGGCAGATCTGGCGTAGCGGACAAAACAATCTCTGGCGCATCGAGACGACCTTCGATGGTCAGATTCACAGCGGTTCCGCTACGGGCGGTCGTTGTGGCTGTCAGCCGAATATCTGGCATGAGATCTCCGCGAATATCGGCAGAGCCCTCGGTGAGGTCGAACCGCTGCTGTAATATGTCGAGCCTGCCGCGGATCAGCCCGAGATATCCAACCGGCACGACCTCTGCCGTCGTCCCGCCCAAGGTCAACGAGCCACCCAATTCGGCATCAAGCCCGCGGCCACGGACATAGACCTGCTCGGGCGCGATGATGCGGATATCGAGACCATAGGGAGCCCCGCCTCCGCCAGTCGCCGCGCCGGATTCTGTCAGATTGGCGCGCGACAGGGTGGCGGTCACGGCCGGAGGCGCGGCAACATGCGAAATCTCGGGGATCTCGCCCAGCGCCGAGATGCTTGAGGACGGGACGCGGAGCTCGGTCGCGCCGAGTTTGACCTCGCCCGAGATCATGGCGCCGCCTTCAAGGGGCCCGCGGATCGTCACGGTACCGTCAAGGCTGGTGTCGTATAGCGCTGGGTCGCGCAGCCTCCATGCCTCGACCGCAAGCGTCAGATCGCCGGAAAAGGGGGGCGAGAGAGATGCCACGCCATCGAGCCGCGCTTTCCCGCCGCTGATCGAGCGCCCCTCAAGCGCGATCCGTGCCGCGCCGCCACTGAATGACGCGATGCCATTCAGCCCCTCGAGTGCCTGACCAAGGGTCGGCGCGGCGAGGCGGCTGTCTTCAACACTAACCTCGCCAGAAAGACGTGTGAGGATATCGCCGTTCAGCGGGCCGCTCAGCCCAAGATCAACGCGCGCCATACCCGCGACCCGGCGCGGTTCGAGAAGGCCATTCAAAAGGCCAAGGGGCAGGGAGCCTGCAAGGCGGAGATCGGCGTCAAGGCTTTCGCTAATGCTTCCGGTGATACTGCCCGCAAGACCGCCGGGGCCGCTGACGGTTGTCTCCTCAAAGGCCCATCGACCGTTGCTGCCCAAGACAGCGTCACCTTGGGCCTCGAGCGGGCCACTGAATTCGGGAGCCAAAAGCGCCATATCGGCGATCCGGCCGGAAAACCGGGCTTTGGGGTCTGCTCCGTCGCGGACAAGGCTTCCCTCCAAAGCGAGGTTGGGTGTTGTCACGGACAGCCAAGGCAGATCGACCGTGCCGGTGCCCGCCCGCTCTAGGCCGAGGGTGATTTCTCCGCCGCCGCTAAGGAGCGCGTCAAAGATTTCGTCGAATAGTTTCAGGTCGGTCGTTTGGGCCCGCCCGGCCAGCTTGAGTTCAGAGAGATCAAGCGCAACGCCGCCGCTGATTTCAGCCTCCGCCTTGCCGCCCATACGCACCCCGACGAGGGAGACAAAACGGGCGAGGTCGTCGGACGAGGCCGTCGCCACGCCCTCAAACCGGCGAGGCTCCTGAGGCGGGATTGCGCCTTTGACTGTCACGCGTTCAAACGCTGTTGCGGCGGACAGATCGACCGAAGTCGCGCCGTTTCCGTCTGGGCTGGCCACCAATCGAAGCGAAGCGGGGCCCTCAAGGCCGGGCGCCGCCAAGGAAAGATCCGCCACGTCCATGATGAAATCGCCTTGGAAATTTTCGCTCGTCAAGTCCAGAGCGCCCTTCGCGCTGACCCTCGCACTTTGAAAATTCAGCCCCTCGATGCGGGCACCCGCCGCATCGCGGATGAGCCGGCCATTGCCAAAGGCGTCGCCGGCCAAGAGGGGATCAATTGGCGCGACACCGATCCGAAGATCTCGTGTCTCGGCATCAAGACGCAGATCGAAAGACAGGTCCGTGGGGCGGATCGTTCCGCTGACGGTGGCGCGGGCCGCACCGGCAAGGTCGCGCCCGGAAAGCACCCCAAAGCGGCCGAGATCTTCTGCGGCGAGCGAGGCGTCAGTGCGGACAAGATAGCTCTCGCTTGGACCCGCGATCTCAATATTGGCAGCCAGATCAAGGCCGGGGCCCGTAGCGGTGAGGTCCCGGATGCGCCATGGCGCATCTTCGATGTGCTCAAGGCTCATGCTTCCAGAAAAGCGGTCTCCAAGCGCTGCGGAGAGGCTGTCATCGGCGAAGGCTACGCCCGTGGCGTCAAAGCCAATGTCGCCGGCAAAACGGTTCGGCACCTCGTCTTGGCCTTGCGTGATGATGCCAGTGCCCTCAAGCGCCGCATGCGTCGCCAAAAATCCGGGCCGCTCAAGGCCTGCGACTTCAAGGTTTGCGCGCCATTCGTCGCCGTTTTCGACATCGTAGCTGAGGGAGAGCTCGACTGAGGCGACCCGCGTGGGCGCGCCGGACAGGGGTAGAAGCACGGCCGCGCCTTCTGGATCGGCAAGACTGCCAGTCAGGGCAATCCGTTCGGGCCAGCCGCCTGATGCGATCTCGGCCGAACCCTCGAGCTTCAGGGTCCGGCTTGCAAGCGCGAATTCGGAAAGGGAGAGATGGCCGCTGGGTAGCCTTTGCGCCGTGGCGATCAGCTGCGTTTCAGTCCCAAAGAAAGCCTGATAGTCGGGCAGGAACAGGGCCGAAATATCGCCCCGCAGGTCGAGCCCATAGAACGCCGCATCGCCAAGGCCCCAAGCAATTCGACCGTCGAGCCTCCGCGCGCCGTTTGTCTCGAGAGCCATGGTCGCAGCAAAGCTATCGATTGGCGCCTCTCCGTCCAGCGTCAGACGCAGCGCCGGAGCACCCGCAATCCCAAGCGCCGTTGCCGCAAGCCCCCCGTCGCCTTCGTCGAGGTCAAGGTTGGCTTTGAGGATGCGGCTCTCGTTGGAATAGCTCGCTTCGAGAGTGAATATGCCGGTCGCGCCGTCGATCCGCCGCGCGGCAAGTTGTGCGCTGCCTTCGCCGCCGCCGAGGGCAAGTTGGCCGGACATCGTGAGTTCGACCGGAGCACCGGCGATGTCCGGGCTCAGGATGATACGGCTCGCGTTCAACGCGCCCACGTTGATCGATACCGGAAGCTCGGGAAGAGAAAAGGGGGTCGCCTCGGGCGCGATTGCCGGTGTGGTGCTGACCGGCCAGCGGACTAGTGAGATGCTCTCGGCGGCGAGCGAGGCGATATCAATGCGCCCTTTGAGGAGCGCGGCGCGATCCCAGCTGACAACGGCGCCTTCGATGATCAGCCAAGGGCTGCCCTCATCGGACACAGTCAGCCTGTCGAAACGGGCCTCTGAGCTGAGCGCACCGGCAAAGCCTTCAATTTCGACAGCGCGGCCACCACCGGACAGCGACCGCTCGAGCAGCCGGGTCAGGAAGTCCTTGTCGCTTTCCTCCTGCGCCAATGCGGCGAAGGGGAGGAGCAGGACCAGAAAGAGCATGAGCCGCCGCATCAGAAGGCCTGCCCGATGCCGACGTATATATTGATCGATTGGCCGGCCCCGGAGCCTGTGACCGGAGTTGCAACATCGAGGCGGATCGGCCCGAGACCCGTTTCATATCGGATGCCGATGCCAGCGCCCGCGTGCCAGTCGCCATTGGTCAGGGGCACGGCGCTTGCCCCCACATAGCCCGCATCAGCAAAGCCGACGATACCGATTGTATCGGTCACTCTGGCGCGCAGTTCTGCCGAGAGGGTCGCAAGGCTTAGACCACCGATCCGGTCGTCGCCAAGGTCGATGGCGAGCGATTGGTAGGGCTGTCCCCGAACCGTCCCGCCGCCACCGGAGAAGAAGAGGTAATCGGGCGGCGCAGACAAGAGATCAGGTCCAATCACCGATCCAAGCTGCGCCCGGGCGGCAAAGGTCAGCCTGTCGCTCTGGCCAGGGGTGAAATAGGCGCGGCCCTCAGACCAGATCCGCGCGCCTGTGCCGGCATCGCCCATGAGGCTGAGAAAGGGGGTGACCTCAGCGTCGAGGAAAAAGCCCTTGCGCGCGTCTAGAGGCGAGTCGCGCCGATCAAGAGTGGCGGTCGCAGGCAGGGTCAGAACGGTATATCGGTGGGAGCCGAAATCGTCGATCACATTCGCAGCCTTCACACCAAGGGCAAGGCCAAGCTCGAGCGTCTCGCTCAAGCGACGGCGAAGGCCCAGATCAAGGCTCGCTGAGTCCAGACCATAAAGCGGATCTTCGCGGTGCAGGATCTCGGCCTCAGCCAGAAGGTCTGTGTCAGCGCCAAAGGTGGCCGGCCGCACGAAGGCCGCGCCAATCCGCGCGTCCAGCGCGCCGGTCGCGCCGCCGATCCCTTCGACCGAGCCATCGAGCCGCAGACTTTCCGACCCACCAAGAAGATTGCGGTGCATCCAATAGGCGCTGAGCGCGAGGCCGTCGAAGGAGGTCAGCTCGGCGCCAAAGCCAAGGCGGCGCGGCTTTTCCTCGACGACCTTCAGTGTCGTCGGCAGGGCGAGATCGGCGGTCGCCGCGTTGGCTTCGGTCAGGCTCGCGGCGCGGAAGGCTCCGGCGCGGCGCAGGCGGGCGAGGGCGCGGTCGATCTCGGCGGGGCTAAAGACAGCGCCTTCCGGCAGGCCTGCGATCTCGCGGATGCGGTTGCTCGATACAGTGCTGTTGCCCTCTACCGCGACTGGGCCAAAGGTCAGCCGCGCACCGGGTGCGAAGCGCAGGCTGACATCGAGCCGGTCGTCTCTGTGATCCGCGATAACCCGCTGGCTCTCAAGCGCGGCCTTGGCATGACCCGCATCGCGCCAGGCATCAATACCGGCGCGAGCCGCATCGCGAATGGCGCCGGTGCTGGCCGGCGCGCCGCTGGTGAAGGAAGATGGCACTGTTGCGCCTTCCGGGAGCGGTCCGGCCTCGATCATGCCAAAGCGGAAAACCGGTCCGGGCGCGACGATAATATCGACGACCCTTATCTGGCTCGGCGCATCTAGGGGGGCAATGTTCGCCGCCTCGCGTCCGTCGATCAGGATCGAAACGGTCGCGCCGAAATAGCCATCAGCATAAAGCGCGGCGAGGAGGCGGGGGTAATCAGCGCGGGCTGCAGCGACGATATCCTGAGCGGAAGCTTCGCCACCGGCCTCTTGCGCGACGAGAAGAGACGCCGCCTCAAGCGCGGGCCTCAGGGCGCCGTTGTCGGAGATTCGGAACCGGACGTCCTGAGACAATGCGGGCAGGGCGCTTAGGACAAGCGCGGCGATGCCGAAAACAGGGCGGTTCAGACGGGCCACGGGGATTCTCCTCGCGGGGCAACAGGCAGACAGGCCTTTCCCTCCTAGCTCATCGGCGCGTCAATGAAAACGCGCTTTCCTTGAGCGGCGGAGCCTTGCCTATGCTCATGCGAAAGGATCTTCAGGATAGCGCACTTCGGCAAGATAGAGCCCGTCCGGCGGGCAGACGGGGCCGCAGGCCGAGCGGTCGCGAGCCTCGAGTGCGGCCTTCACATCCTCCGGAGTCCAAGCCCCTGCACCGGCCCGCTCTAACGTGCCGACAAAGCTACGGACCTGATTGTGCAAGAAGGACCGCGCCCGCACATGAAAGCGAAACTCGGCGCCATCGGGGCGGGCGATTTCCTCGATCCACAACGCGTCGAGGGTTTTCACAGGGCTGTCGGCCTGACAGATCGACGAGCGGAAGGTCGTGAAATCGTGTTTGCCGATCAGATGGTTCGCCGCCTCCTGCATGGGCGCGAGGCAAAGGGGGTGGTTCACCCGCCACGCAAGGCCAGCCTCAACCGTAAGAGGCGCACGTCGGCTGATCAGCCGGAAAAGATAGCGCCGCTCGACTGCAGAAAACCGCGCGTGCCAATCATCCGCTACGCGGGCGCAGGCGGTGATCGCCACAGGTTCGGGCTTGAGGTGCCAGTTCAGAGCCTCGGACAGGCGGAATGGATCCCAGTCCTTCTCCATGTCGCAATGCGCTACTTGCCCGGTGGCATGCACGCCCGCATCGGTCCGGCCCGCCGCCGCTATAGTGTGATCGCGCGGCTCGAGTTTGGCCAGCGCGGCCTCGATGGCCCCTTGAACAGAGGGCTGCTCGGCCTGCCTTTGCCAGCCGGCAAAGGGCGCTCCGTGGTATTCGACTCTGAGGGCATAGCGAGGCATGGTCTTGCCCTAGCCCAGAGATGCCGTTCCGGCAAGCGGCAGGGACTACACAGGGGGAGCATCCGCCCCTATCTATTCTGGGAACCACGAGGAAAGGGGCTGGTCTTGGACCTTGGCCAAATTGCCGATGGGCTTGTCAGGCGGCTTGAAACCGCCGCCGAAACCGTTGCAGCGCCCTTTGGCGAAAGCGTGGTCCGCCTCGGCGTGACCGGCCTGTCGCGGGCGGGCAAGACGGTGTTCATCACCTCGCTTGTAGCGAACCTCATGGACCGTGGCCGGATGCCCCAGCTTCTTTCGGCCGCCGACGGCTCGATCCGCACGGCTTTTCTACAGCCGCAGCCCGACGACACCCTGCCGCGGTTCGACTACGAGGCCAATCTTGCGCGGCTGACCGCGAAGGAACCCACCTGGCCCTCCGGCACCCGCCGCATCAGCGAATTGCGCCTGTCGTTCCGGATCGAACCCAAGGGGGCGCTGGCCGGATTGCGCGGGGCGCGGACGGTTCATCTGGATATCGTCGATTATCCGGGCGAGTGGCTTTTGGATCTGGGCCTGATGGAGATGAGCTTCGAGGCATGGTCGGAGCGGACGCTCAAGCGCCTTGATCACCGCCCGCTGGCGGCGGATTTTCTGGCGCGGCTCGGGGCTGTGGATGCCGCATCGGATTTCACCGAAGAAGCAACGCAGGACTTGGCCAAGGCCTATACCGACCACCTCCACGCCGCCCGCGAGGCGGGCTATAGCGATTGCTCGCCGGGGCGGTTTCTGTTGCCGGGCGAGATGGAAGGCTCGCCGGTTCTTTCCTTCGCGCCCCTGCGAAAGCCGGACAAAGCGGGGCGTGCCTCGCTCTGGCACGAGTTCGAACGGCGGTTTGAGAGCTACAAGCGCAAGGTTGTCGGCCCCTTCTTCCGCGAACATTTCGCCCGGATCGACCGGCAGATCGTTTTGGTCGATGTGCTCGGCGCGATCCACGCGGGCCCCCGAGCGGTCGAAGACCTGCGGCAGGCGATGGCCGATATCCTCGTGGCCTTTCGCCCCGGCAAGAGCCCCTTCCTCGCCCGCCTTCTAGGCGGCAAGCGGATCGAGAAAATCCTCTTCGCCGCCACCAAGGCCGATCACCTGCACCACAGCCAGCACCCGCGCCTGACGGCGATCACCGAGGCCCTTCTGCGCGGCGCGAAGGATCGGGCCGAGTTTGCTGGGGCCGAAACTGCCGCAATGTCGATCGCGGCGCTTCGGACCACCGTTGAAGATACGGTCACACGCGACGGCGAGAAACTCGATGTTGTGCGGGGGCGGCTCCTTGATAGTGGTCGTCTGGCGGCCTTCTACGCAGGCGACCTGCCGGAAGACCCCGCCCATCTTCTGACACCAGCTCGGGAAGGGGCAACGGCGTGGCTCGATACCGACTACGAGATCATGCAATTCGCCCCCGCGCCGCTGACCCTGCGCCCCGGTGACGGCCCGCCGCATATCCGGCTCGACAAGGCGGCGCAGTTTTTGATCGGAGACAAGCTATGACTGAGATTAGAGTTGCCGGGGCGGACGACGCCGTTGAAATCGCACAGATTCTTTCGGATTGGGCCGAGGAAACGGTTTGGATGCCGCGTCTTCACACCCGCGAGGAAGATCTTGGCTTCTGTCGGCGTCTGATCGAGACGCAGACCGTCTTCGTGGTGCCCGGCGGCTTTCTTGCCATGGAGGGCCATGAGGTCAACGCGCTCTATCTTGCGCCAGAGGCCCGCGGAAAGGGGCACGGCAAGAGGCTCTTGGATAAGGCCAAGGAAGGGCAAGAAACGCTTTCGCTTTGGACCTTTCAGGCCAACACCGGCGCGCGCCGCTTCTATCTTCGGGAAGGTTTCCGGGAGGTTCTGTTGACTGACGGGAGCGGCAATGACGAAAAATTGCCCGATGTGCAGATGGCGTGGGAACGGGGATAGATGACCGAGCTGAACCGTAGGAAATCCCTGCTGATCGAAATCGAGCCTGACCAGGCTCAGGACGGCCCCGAGGCTGCGCCTCCTGTCAGCGATCTGCCTCTCGAGACATCCATGCAACGAGTGATCGCCCAAGGCGCCGCGCCGCGCGGCGGGCGTCTCTCCCGGTGGTTTTGGGGCAGTCTTTCGGCGCTCTTGGCTTTTGCCCTCTCACTTGCGGCTTGGGATTTCGTTACAACTCTGATTGAACGAAATCAAATTCTTGGCGGGATTGCGCTTGGCCTTCTGGCGCTGTTCCTAGCCATTGCCACATTGATTTCCCTGCGCGAGCTTTCTGCCTTTGGCCGCCTGCGCCGCCTCGACCGTATCCAGAAAGAAGCCAAGATCGCCGCTTCCGAGGCAAGTCTCACGGGCGCTCAACTGGTCATCGATGATTTGAGCCGCCTCTATTATGGGCGCGAGGATATGCGCTGGGGTCTGGCGCGGCTCAAGGAGCAGCAGGCCGAGGTTTTCGACGCCGATGGCCTTTTGCTTCTCGCCTCACACACGCTCCTTGATCCGCTCGATGCCCGCGCGATGGCCGAGGTCGAAGCCGCCTCGCGGCAGGTGGCTGCTGTGACGGCCATTGTGCCTTTGGCGCTGGCCGATGTGGCGACCGCGCTTGCCGCCAACCTGCGGATGATCCGCCGCATCGCGGAAATCTACGGCGGCAGAGCAGGGACGCTGGGGAGCTGGCGCTTGGCTCGTTCGGTCATTGGGCACTTGGTCGCCACGGGCGCGGTGGCGGTGGGCGACGATCTCATCAGCTCGGTCGCGGGGGGCGGAGTTCTCTCGAAGGTTTCGCGCCGCTTTGGCGAGGGCGTCATCAACGGAGCCCTCACCGCCCGCGTGGGCCTTGCCGCGATCGACGTTTGCCGCCCGATCCCCTTCGCTCCCGGCAAGCGTGGCTCGGTCACCGCCGTGGTCGGGCGGGCGCTCAAGGGGCTCTTTGGATCGTCGAAAGACTAGTCGAGCTTTGGCGGGCCGTCGCTCGTGGCCCCTTCGATGCCAAGCCGCAGGCCGCGCCCGATGCGGTGGGCCAGTGCCGACCAAGCGGCCGCCAGATCGGGCGGCAACTCGGCCTGAAGCACCTCGTCAAAAAGCCCAAGCCAAATGGCGAAATGCGGGCCTTCGACGTTGCCGGCAGCCATATGCACAGCCATCGGATTGCCGTCATAGCTCTTCTCGAAGAGGATCGCGTTGCGCCAGAAGCGGGCGATCTTGGCCTCGTGGGCGTCCCAGTTGCGGACGTGTTTCCAGAATACCGGCCCCAAGACCGGATGCGCCCGCACGCGGGCATAGAAGCGGAAGACGACCCAGTCGATCTGGTCTTCGGTGATCGGAAAGCGGGGCGGGATGGTGGTTGTCATGGCTCGATCCTCTGCCTGTGCCGCGCCGCTTGCAAGCGGGCAGCCTGCCGCAGCTGCAAAGGCTTTACCCTGCCCGCGCCCGCGCCTATAAGCGCGGCATGGCCCTATCGTTCGTGATTATCGCCCGAATTACTCTCCCGGCGCTCTGAAGCAGAGCCGCCGGGCAAAGGTGTCTGAGACCTCGCACCGCCCCAAATCCAGACCTCATTTCCGATTGAAGGACGCAAGAGATGTGCGCCGAGACACCTGACTACAAAGACACGCTGAACCTGCCGAAAACCGATTTCCCGATGCGCGCGGGCCTACCGCAGCGCGAGCCTGCATGGCTCGAGCGGTGGAACCAGATCGGCGTTTACGAAAAGCTGCGCGAGAAGGCCAAGGCGGGCGGCCGCAAGCCCTTTACCCTGCATGATGGCCCCCCCTATGCCAACGGCCACCTGCATATCGGCCACGCGCTCAACAAGATCCTCAAGGATATGGTTGTCCGCAGCCAGCAGATGATGGGCCGCGATGCCCGCTATATCCCCGGCTGGGATTGCCACGGCCTTCCCATCGAGTGGAAGATCGAAGAGCAATACCGCGCCAAAGGCCAGAACAAGGATGACGTGGATGTCGTCGCCTTCCGTCAGGAATGCCGCAAGTTCGCCGAGGGCTGGGTCGATATCCAGCGCGAAGAGTTCAAGCGCCTTGGCGTCACCGGCACTTGGGATCGCCCCTACCTCACGATGGATTTCCACGCCGAGCGGGTGATCGCCGAGGAGTTTATGAAGTTCCTGATGACCGGCACGCTCTATCAGGGCTCCAAGCCCGTCATGTGGTCGCCGGTCGAAAAGACCGCGCTGGCCGAGGCCGAGATCGAATACCACGACCACAAGAGCCACACG
>JBFEXG010000321.1:0-2738 GCA_041546005.1 Paracoccaceae bacterium | reverse complement strand
GCCTCTTGGGTGAGGAGCGGACCGCGTTTTGGAAAGACCCCGAGTTTCGTCTTGGGATTGGCCTCGTCCTTCTTGTGCCGACTCTTCTATTTCTGCGTCATTTCTTCGTAGGCCTCGATCTGACGAGCACAGAGGGCCTGCGCGCCGCGCTCCGATCGATCTGGGGCGCGACTTTTACGGTCCTGTCTTTCCTGTCAACGACCGGCTTCGAGGCGCACGACTGGACACTGGCTGCACGGTGGGCGGGGCTTCCGACGCCGGGGCTGGCGCTTGTGGGCCTCGCACTTGTCGGCGGCGGGATCGCGACCACAGCAGGCGGGGTAAAGCTTTTGCGGGTCTATGCCCTGATCCGCCACAGCGAGCGGGAATTGGAGCGTCTCGTTCATCCCAATTCTCTTGGGGGATCAGGTCAGGAAGCCCGGCGCATCCGGCGGCAAGGCGCGTTTGTCGCCTGGACCTTCTTTATGATCTTCGCGATCAGCATTTGCGGCGTCATCGTGCTTTTGTCCCTGACCGGCGTTCAGTTCGAAACCGCGACGGTTTTGGCGGTGGCGGCAATTTCGACGACAGGTCCGTTGGCTGAGGTGGCCGCCGAATATCCGATCGCCATTTCTGGTATCCCTGACGCGGCCAAGATGGTCCTGATGTTGACGATGGTGCTGGGGCGGCTCGAAGCGATGGCGATCATTGCGCTTCTCAATCCCGATATCTGGAGAAAATAACCCAGCACTCGGCTGATATTTTGGGGCTGGAAACTCAATTCACGGTTGGACATACTTGCGTCAATAACAACACGGACCCAACGGGCCGCAAGAATAAGGGAAGCAAGATGGCGACCGATAAACAGAATTTGCAGGATGCCTTTTTGAACCACGTCCGCAAGACGAAGGTTCCAGTGACGATTTTCTTGGTTAATGGCGTGAAACTGCAAGGCGTCATCACCTGGTTTGATAGCTTCTGTGTGCTCCTGCGCCGTGATGGTCAGTCGCAACTTGTCTACAAGAGTGCGATCTCGACGATCATGCCGGCCCAGCCGATCAACCTCTATGACGGCGAAGAATAAGCATCATGGAAACCGATAGGCCCGCCACGCGGGCCTGGGTGATTCACCCGGATATCAAAACAGACCGAGACCGCCGATCTGCGGGCCCGGCGCTTGAGGAGGCTGTCGCGCTTGCGGCGGCTTTGCCGAATCTTGAAGTTGTTGGTTCTGAGGTTGTCCCTCTGCCCAAGGTGCATCCGGGTATGCTCTTTGGTTCTGGCAAGATCGCGGAGCTGAAGACCCGGCTTGCCGAGGCTGAGATCGAGCTTGTGCTTATTGACGGCCATGTCGGGCCGGTGCAGCAGCGCAATCTCGAGAAGGAATGGTCGGTCAAGATTCTCGACCGGACGGGCCTGATCCTTGAGATATTCTCCGACCGCGCGCGCACCAACGAAGGCGTCTTGCAGGTCGAGATGGCGGCGCTTTCCTATCAACGGACCCGCCTTGTCCGCGCTTGGACCCACCTTGAACGGCAGCGGGGCGGGCTTGGCTTTGTCGGCGGCCCCGGCGAGACCCAGATCGAGGCCGACCGGCGTGCGATCGACGATCAACTCGTGCGCTTGCGGCGCCAGCTCGACAAGGTGGTCAAGACCCGCGAGCTGCACCGGAAAGCGCGCGCCAAGGTGCCGTTCCCGATCGTGGCGCTGGTGGGCTATACCAACGCCGGCAAATCAACGCTCTTCAACCGGCTGACTGGGGCGGAGGTCTTTGCCAAGGATATGCTCTTCGCCACGCTCGATCCGACCATGCGGCGGGTGATCCTGCCTTCGGGCGACGAGATTATCCTCTCCGATACGGTGGGCTTCATCTCCGATCTGCCGACCGAACTTGTCGCGGCCTTCCGCGCGACGCTCGAGGAGGTGCTTGACGCAGATCTGATCGTTCACGTCCGGGACATTTCGCATGCCCAGCATGAAGAACAGGCGCGAGACGTGATGGAGATCCTGCACAGCATCGGTGTGGCCGAAGGGGCGCCGATGATTGAGGTGTGGAACAAGATCGACCTGCTGAGTGCCGCCGATCAGGAGGCGATGCGGAATACCGACGCGCGCTCGAAGGATGTCTATGCGATCTCGGCGATCACCGGCGAGGGGCTCGACAGGCTCCTTGCGGAAATCGCCGAGCGACTGAAGCCTCCGCACCTGACAGAGACCATCCGCCTTGCCCATTCGGAGGGCAAGAAACGCGCCTGGCTTTTCAAGGAAGGCGTGGTCGATACCGAGGTGCAGGGCGAAGACGGCTCCGAGTTCACGGTGACATGGACGCCGGTTCAGAAAGAGCGCTTCGCGCGTCTTTGAAGAGGGGGCTCTGCCCCCGCCCTTCGGGCTCCCCCGGAGTATTTCTAGCCAAAAGAAATCAGGGGCTTGGCACAAGCTCCATAATGCCGACGGCGGCGGCGCGCGCGAGGGCGGGGTCGAGCGACATGGGGATATATTCGCCGCGCCGCCAAAGCTCGCCAAGATCGTCGTAGTGGCGGCTCAGGGGATGGCCCGATTGGCCGGTCGAGATGATGAAGACCGAGCTGTCGGGATCGGCGAAGTCATAGACCCCGCGGAAGCCCGCCGCGTGGACGTTTTGGAACGGGTTTGGATCCTCGCCCGAGGTGCGTCCTCGTAGGAGCGTGTTGTCGCCACCGCTCGTGGACTGGCGGATATTGACGAACCAGTTGAGCACCGGAACCTCGCCGAGGGTTGGG
>JBFEXG010000116.1:0-7477 GCA_041546005.1 Paracoccaceae bacterium | reverse complement strand
CCCCGATCCGGTTCAGCTCTCGGCCGCTCGCTTGGCGCGCTTGCGCTCGTGCGGATCGAGGATCGCCTTGCGCAGGCGGATCGTCTGAGGCGTGACTTCGACCATCTCGTCATCGTCGATATAGGCAATCGCCTGCTCAAGGCTCATGATGACCGGCGGCGTCAGGCGCACCGCTTCATCGGTGCCCGAAGCGCGCACGTTGGTGAGCTTCTTGCCCTTGAGCGGGTTCACCTCGAGATCATTGTCACGGCTGTGCTCGCCGATGATCATGCCTTCATAAACCGGATCCTGCGGCACGACGAACATCTTGCCGCGCTCTTCGAGGTTCCACAGCGCATAGGCGACCGCAGTGCCGTTCTCGATCGAGATCAGAACGCCCTGACGGCGGCCCTGGATCGGGCCCTTGTGCGGGGTCCAGCCGTGGAAGATCCGGTTCAACACGCCCGAGCCGCGCGTGTCGGTCAGGAACTCGCCTTGATAGCCGATGAGGCCGCGCGAGGGCACATGGGCGATGATGCGGGTCTTTCCGGCGCCCGCGGGCTTCATCTCCACAAGATCGCCCTTGCGCGGGCCGGTCAGTTTCTCGACGACCGCGCCTGTGTATTCGTCGTCCACGTCGATGGTGACTTCCTCGACCGGCTCCATCCGCACGCCGTCCTCTTCCTTGAAAAGAACCTGCGGGCGCGAAATCGACAGCTCAAACCCTTCGCGGCGCATATTTTCGATGAGAACACCCATCTGAAGCTCGCCACGGCCAGCAACCTCAAAAGCCTCGCCGCCCGGCGTGTCGGTCACCTTGATCGCCACATTGGTCTCGGCCTCTTTCATCAGCCGCTCGCGGATGACGCGGGACTGGACCTTCTTGCCATCGCGGCCCGCCAGCGGGCTGTCGTTGATGCCGAAGGTGACCGAGATGGTCGGTGGGTCGATCGGCTGGGCGGGGATCGCCACATCGACCGACAGATCGCAGATCGTATCGGCCACGGTCGCCTTGGTCATGCCCGCGAGCGTGACGATGTCGCCAGCTTCGGCCGCGTCGATCGGCTGCTGCGACAGGCCACGGAAAGCGAGGATCTTGGTCACGCGGAACTGTTCGATCTTCTCGCTCTTGCGGCTCAGCGCCTTGACGGTTTCACCCACCTTGAGCGTGCCGCTCTCGACACGGCCCGTGAGGATGCGGCCGATGAACGGGTCTGCGGACAAAGTGGTCGCCAGCATCCGGAACGGCTCTTTCGCTTGCGCGATCTGCTTGGGCGCCTCGACGTGGCGGACGATGAGATCAAACAGAGCAGAGAGGTCCTTGCGCGGGCCATCAAGCTCTGCATCCGCCCAACCGGCGCGGCCGGAGGCATAGATATGCGGAAAATCGAGCTGCTCGTCGTTGGCGCCGAGATTGGCGAAAAGATCAAAGCACTCGTCAAGCGCGCGGTCGGGCTCGGCATCGGGCTTGTCGACCTTGTTCAGAACGACGATGGGCTTGAGCCCCAGCGCCAGCGCCTTGGACGTTACGAACTTGGTCTGCGGCATCGGGCCTTCGGCGGCGTCGACCAGAAGGCAGACACCGTCGACCATGCTCAGAATCCGCTCCACCTCGCCGCCGAAATCGGCGTGGCCGGGCGTGTCGACGATGTTGATGCGCGTGCCTTTCCATTCAACCGACGTTGCTTTGGCCAGAATTGTGATGCCGCGCTCGCGTTCGATGTCGTTCGAGTCCATCGCCCGTTCGGCCACGGCCTGATTTTCACGGAACGCGCCTGACTGCTTGAGAAGCTCGTCCACCAGCGTTGTTTTGCCGTGGTCGACGTGCGCGATGATCGCGATGTTGCGGATATCCATGAAACTGCCCTTTTGCGCGGAGTTGCGGCCCCATATCGCGCCTCAGGCGCAATGGCCAGCCCTCACGAAAGAACGGACTGACACTATGTGATGTCGGCCAGGGCTGTCAGGAACGGAAAGCGCGCGCCGAGCTCGGCATCTTCGGGCCAATTCAAGATCTCCATCCATTTTTCACTGACTGCGACGCGCGAGTCATTGTGAGGATGAAGGCTGCGGACAAACATGGGCTTGTTCGCGTCCACGGTCGCCCCGAAGCGGCGCGGCGCATTCCTGTGATCAATCGCCAAAATGTTCTTTTCTTGGGGACGAGCAAGGATCGTGAGCCCAAGATTGATGAAGCGATAGCGATGCATATAGAGAGCCGGTCTCTCGTTCCCGCTGAAAACCAAGCCATAGCCCAGAGACCAAGAAAAGAAGTGCGGGAGTTTGCACTCTTCCGTCTTGAGGTAGCTATCGACAAGGGAAGTCATGTCATCCATGAAATCGCAGGCTAGCCCGTCGTCGTCGTCGAGTACGACCTGAGCCACAGGCGAGGTTCCGTATTTCCCTTCCAAGAAGAGTTGTAAAAATCGGCGGGCTTGTCCGGGGCGGCGATAGTCGATCGTGAAGCCGCCCGGGCCATAGGCGGACAGGCATATCTCCTCCAGTTCCTTTTTCGCCCAGTCGGGTAGGCCTTGGCTCGTTAACACGTAGTGGTGAAAGGCTCGGTTTTTCTGAGCCGTCAATGAAGCGACAGCAATCGAGCGAAACAGGTTAAGCCGGTCGCCAAGTCGATCGGGGGCGAACAGGATCTTTTCTTGATCTTCGGCCGGAATCTTCCAGCCTGAACTTCCCAGATATGAAAAGCGGGTGACGACAACCACTGGGACAGGATCATGTGTCTTCGTTGCTTCAGTCACCGGGCCCCCAAAATATGGACGTTCTTCCGGTAGATTAGCTAGAGCGAACCGTGCCGCCAAGCGATCATCTACATCGCGATATAGCGATCACGCCGGTGGTTTACCGCAATCACAAGATTGACGACCACTGCGCCAAGCGCGGATATGGCGACGGTCTTGGCATCACGCACCGTGAGGGCGAGGGCAAAGAGGCAGATATCAAAGATCAACTGGGTCCAGCCAGCGCGAAAGCCAGTTTTGTCTTGCAGGTAGAGCGCCACGATGCCGATGCCGCCAAGGCTTGCACCATGGCGGAATAGGGCCAAGAGCGCCGAGCCGGTGATCGCTCCGAAGAGGATCGCGCCGATGATCGGGTCGAGATGATCGAAGCGGATATAGCTGGGGAGCGTCTGTGCGAGTGCGGAGAGGATCGCGACAGCGATAAAGGTCTTGAGGACAAAGCCTTTGCCCATGCGCCGGTAGCCCAGCCAGTAGAAGGGCAGGTTCACGACGAAGAACACCGCACCAAAGCTCCAACCCGTCATATAGGAAATCAGGATCGCAAGGCCTGCGGTTTGGCCGGTGACAAGACCGAGGTGGGTCAGGATCACAATCCCGATGGCGGCCATGCCCGAGCCGAAGAGGATGCCTTGGGTGTCCTCGATCAGGGAATGCTGTTTGGGGTCTGTCATCTTCTGTCCGGAGGGAGAAAGGCCGCGTTGGTGACGCGGCCTTTTTGATTACATCGCCTTGTTGAGGTATTCGTCGACCTTTTCAAGATAGCCCATGGTGGTCAGCCATTTCTGATCGGGCCCGACAAGAAGGGCGAGGTCTTTGGTCATATACCCGTCCTCTACCGCCTGCACCGTCACGCGCTCGAGCGTGGTGGCGAAATTTTTCAGCTGCTCATTGCCATCAAGCATAGCGCGGTGCTTGAGGCCGCCGGTCCAAGCATAGATCGATGCGATCGAATTGGTCGAGGTCTGCTTGCCGGCCTGATGCTGGCGATAGTGGCGGGTAACAGTGCCGTGGGCGGCCTCGGCCTCGACCGTTTTGCCATCGGGGGTCATCAGGATCGAGGTCATGAGGCCTAGCGAGCCGAATCCTTGGGCCACGGTATCGGACTGAACATCGCCGTCATAGTTCTTGCAGGCCCAGACATAGCCGCCCGACCACTTGAGCGCCGAGGCGACCATGTCGTCGATCAGGCGGTGTTCGTAGGTGATGCCCGCTTTCTTGAACTGCTCTTCGAACTCTTCTTCATAGACCTTCTGGAACAGGTCCTTGAAGCGGCCGTCGTAGGCCTTGAGGATTGTGTTCTTGGTCGAAAGGTACACCGGCCAGCCTTTGAGCAAGCCGTAGTTCATGGACGAGCGGGCAAAGTCGATGATCGACTCGTCGAGGTTATACATCGCCATGGTGACACCGGCACCGGGGGCTTCGAACACATCGCGCTCGATCACGGTGCCATCTTCGCCCACGAATTTGATGGTGAGCTTGCCCTTGCCGGGGAAGCGGAAGTCTGTCGCGCGATACTGGTCGCCAAAGGCGTGGCGTCCGACAACGATCGGCTGGGTCCAGCCGGGAACAAGGCGCGGCACGTTCTGACAGATGATTGGCTCGCGAAAAATCACGCCGCCAAGGATGTTGCGGATCGTGCCGTTGGGCGAGCGCCACATCTGCTTGAGGCCAAACTCCTCCACCCGCTGCTCGTCGGGCGTGATGGTCGCGCATTTGACGCCGACACCGTATTTCTTGATCGCATGCGCGGCGTCGATGGTGATCTGGTCGTTGGTGCGGTCCCGCTCTTCGATCCCGAGGTCATAGTATTTCAGATCGATATCGAGATAGGGCAGGATCAGCTTCTTCTTGATGAAGTCCCAGATGATGCGGGTCATCTCGTCGCCGTCGAGCTCGACGACAGGGTTGGCTACCTTGATCTTGGACATGGGCGCTCCTTTGCGAGGATGTGACTCGTTTGCGCGGCACATAGCCTATATTGGTTAAGGAGAACAGACGGTATACGATAGTATACGCAAAATGATGCAGCGATCCTAACGATGCGCGGCAAACCAGCTGTCGATCCGCGCCTTGAGCGCCTCCCACACGGCCGGCGCGCCACGACGGACCTTGACGCCCACACGCGATTCAAGCTGGGCAGCGGTCACGTTGTAGTCGATCCAGCTGCCGCCGCCGGTTTCGAGGTTTGATATCACCGGCTGCACACGATCGATGGATTTGGCAAAGATCGCGTCGTCGCTTTCAGCGGCTTCAAATTCGTCCCAGAGCGCGCGATAGGCGTCCCGCTGATCAACAGGCAGAAGCCCAAAGATGCGCTCGGCAGCGGCGATTTCCTTGGCCTCCTGTTCGACGGGATCGTGATCGCCGTGGATCGGTGCATCGCCGGCGTCGATCTCGACGATGTCATGCAAGAGCAGCATCTTCAGAACCCGCTCGATCCGGATCGGGCGGTTCGCGTGCTCGGCGAGCACCAGCGCATAGAGCATGATATGCCAGCTGTGCTCGGCCGAGTTTTCGGGGCGGGTGTTGCTCAGGATCGGCGTGGCGCGGAGCTGGTCTTTCAGCTTGTCGACTTCGTTGAGAAAGGCAAGCTGGGCGTCGATCCGCGAGGGCTCGGCCATCAGTGGCCGCCTGCGTTGTCTTCGGTCGGGTTAAGGATCGGGCCGGTGCCGATTTCCTTCTTCGGGCCAACCGGACCTTTCTTGATGCGCTCTTTCAGGAAGGCGCGGGCGCGTTTTTCCGACAGGCGGACGCGGACCGCGGTCATAAAAGCTTCTTGCGTCGTCGTCGAGGAGGCGCCGAGAACCTTGGAAACCTCGGCGATCAAGTTGTCGTCGCCGAGTTTCTCGGCCACCGCGATTGTATCGCGAGCGAGGGCATCGGCGAGATCCTCGGTGATCCCCATCGTTTACCTCGACGTCTCGGTTAGCCTGCGGCGGACATAGCCCTGAACGCTGTCGACCATCGTATCCATGTGCGGGTCTTCAAAGAAGTGGCCCGCGCCTTCAACGACTTCGTGGGTGATGGTGATACCCTTCTGCTCGTGAAGCTTCTTCACGAGGCCCACGGTATCGGCTGGCGGCGCGACGCGGTCGGCCGAGCCGTTGATGATCAAGCCGGACGACGGGCAGGGGGCGAGGAACGAAAAATCATACATATTGGCCGGCGGGGCGACCGAGATGAAGCCGGTAATCTCGGGGCGACGCATCAAAAGCTGCATCCCGATCCAGGCACCGAAGGAGAAGCCCGCCACCCAGCAGTGCTTGGCATTGGGGTTCATCGACTGGAGATAGTCGAGCGCCGAGGCGGCATCCGACAGTTCGCCAATGCCCTGATCGTATTCACCCTGGCTGCGGCCGACGCCACGGAAATTGAACCGCAGAACGGTAAAGCCCAAGTTGTAGAAGGCGTAGTGCAGGTTATAGACGACACGATTGTTCATCGTCCCGCCAAACTGCGGATGCGGATGCAGGACGATAGCGATAGGCGCATCGCGGTGCTTCTGCGGATGGTAGCGGCCTTCGAGGCGGCCTTCTGGGCCGGCGAAAATAACTTCGGGCATATCTATCCCTGTGTGTTGTGGCCCGGAATTCTTGACGAAAACTCTCAGGCACCTTAGAAGGATTCTAATTTCGTTCCCGATGGGGCGAGAACTGCTCCGGCAGGAGTTAATCGGGCCTCGGCGGCGCGTCAATGGAGATGCGCCAATTTCGAGGTTTTAGTGGGGAAACCGGGGGTTTCACGGATGAAACTGAGCACAAAGGGCCGATATGCGATGGTCGCTCTGACCGATCTGGCGTTGCAGCCAGCGGGGGCTTTGGTGACTCTTAATGAGATTTCCAAGCGTCAGGACATCTCACTCCCGTATCTGGAGCAGCTTTTCGTGAAGCTACGGCGGGCTGAGCTTGTCGAAAGCGCGCGCGGCCCCGGTGGTGGCTATAAACTTGCGCGTCCGGCTTCGGAAATCCGCGTGTCGGATATTCTTGAGGCAGTCGACGAGACTGTCAGCGCGATGCACAAGGGCGCTGGCGCGAGCGGGGCGCTTTCGGGAAGCCGGGCGCAATCGCTGACCAACCGCCTCTGGGAAGGGCTTTCGGCCCATGTGTTTGTGTATCTGCACCAGTCCCGGCTTTCGGATATCGTCGGCAACGGGCTTGCGCCTTGCCCGGCGGTGCCGGCGCTTTTCGAAGTGGTCGACGAGTGATCGCGATACTGCATAAAGGGGGGCGCTGCCCCCGTCCGCTGCGCGGACTCCCCCGGAGTATTTCGGGCCAAAAGAGGAGTATCCTCTGATGGGCCGTGTCTATCTCGATCATAACGCGACAACGCCACTGCGCGAGGAAGCGCGGGCGGCGATGACGGCCGCGATGGACCTCTATGGTAACCCGTCGTCAGTTCATACCGAAGGGCGGGCGGCGAAAGCGGCGATCGAGCGGGCGCGGGCGCAGGTATCGGAGGCTTTGGGGGCCTCTGGAGCGGATGTGATCTTTACCTCGGGGGCGACCGAGGCCGCTGCTTTGGCTCTGGCGGGGCGTGGGCTTAAAGCTGCGGGCATCGAACATGATGCGGTGCGGGCTTGGGTGGACGAAAGCCTACCGGTGTCGGTGGACGGCGCAGTGACGGTGGCCGATCCGGCGGGATCAACCTTGCAGCTTGCCAATTCCGAGACCGGAGTTGTGCAAGTGTTGCCCGCAGGTCTGGCGGTTTCGGACATCACGCAGGGGTTTGGCAAGCTGCCTTTT
>JBFEXG010000170.1:0-5486 GCA_041546005.1 Paracoccaceae bacterium | reverse complement strand
GGTCATGGCCACGGCATCGTTGAAGAGGATCTTGTAGGTGATGTTCACATCCGAGGCGAGCGCTGCGCGGATCGCCTGAATGCCCGAATGGTTATAGGTGCCGTCCCCGAGATTCTGGAACACATGCTCGCGTTTCGAGAACTTGGCCTCGCCAATCCAGTTGGCGCCCTCGCCGCCCATATGGGTATAGCCGCTGGTGTCGCGGTCCATCCAGAGCGCCATGATATGACAGCCGATGCCAGCATAGGCGCGCGAGCCATCGGGCACCTTGGTCGAGGTATTGTGCGGGCAGCCCGAGCAGAAATAGGGAGTGCGGGCAGCGATATCGGGGGCGTTCTCGGCCCGCCGTGCGGCGCGCACTTTTCCAAGGTATCCCTCAAGCGCCTCGGAGCCACAGCCCTCTTCGATCAGAATCTCGCCAACCTTTTCGGCCACCAGCATCGGGTCGATCGCCATGCGGGTCGGGAAGAGCTCTTCCTCGTGCATCCCGCCAGCGCCGCCCTTGTACCAGCCATAAACTCGGCGGCCCTGACGATCGTCAAAGATCGCTTCTTTGATCTGAACCTCGATCAGCTTGCGCTTCTCCTCAACGCAAATGATCAGATCGAGCCCTTCGGCCCAATCGTGAAAGCTCGTCATGTCGAGCGGGAAGGTCTGGCCGATCTTGTAGGTGGTGATACCCATCGCCTCGGCGCGGGCCTCGTCTATCCCCAAGAGCGCCAGCGCGTGTGACAGGTCGAGCCAGTTCTTGCCCGCTGCCACAAGGCCGATCCGCGCGCCCGCTTTGCCCCAGATGCGCTTGTCGAGCCGGTTGGCCCGCGAAAACGCCTCGGCGGCAAAGCGTTTGTGGTCGATCATCCGCGCTTCTTGGGTGATCCAGTGATCGTTGAGGCGGATGTTGAGGCCACCGTCCGGCATCGGGAAATCGGGGGTGACGAAGGACATCCGGTCAAGTCTACCGTCGACAACCGATGTGACCTCGACCGTATCCTTCATCGTCTTGAGGCCGACCCACAGGCCGGAAAACCGCGACAGGGCAAAGCCATAGAGGCCGTAGTCGAGGATTTCCTGAACGCCCGCGGGCGAGAGGACCGGCATATAGGCATCGACCATCGCCCAATCGGACTGGTGGCAAACGGTCGAACTTTCGCCGGTGTGGTCGTCGCCCATCGCCATGAGGACGCCGCCATTGCGCGAAGAACCCGCCATATTGGCGTGGCGCATCACGTCGCCCGACCGGTCGACCCCCGGCCCTTTGCCATACCAAAGGCCGAAGACGCCATCGAACTTGCCCTCGCCACGCAGCTCGGCCTGCTGGGTGCCCCAAAGGGCGGTGGCGGCAAGGTCTTCGTTAAGGCCGGCTTCAAACCGGACATCGGCGGCCTGCAGGTCTTTTTGCGCCTTTTGCATCTGCTGATCGACAGCCCCGAGCGGCGAGCCGCGATAGCCTGTGACATAGCCAGCGGTATTGAGCCCCGCCGCACGATCGCGGGCTTTTTGCATGAGCATCAGCCGGACCAGCGCCTGGGTGCCATTGAGTAGAACCGTTTTCTGCCCCAGATCATACCGATCATGCAGGCTGACAGCGCGATGAGTCATTACGGACACTCCTCCCAAAGCTGCCGCTATTATAGGTCACAATTCCTGACCTACAAAGCAATAAATACCTGACAGCCCATATTGTCTGTCGCATAGTGCGCCATGTAAGGATCGGTCCCTTAGCGCAGAATAAGAGCAGTCAAAGGTCAGCCATGGATTGGGATAAGCTAAGAATCTTTCACGCGGTCGCCGACGCCGGGAGCCTGACCCACGCGGGTGATACGCTGCACCTGTCGCAATCTGCTGTGTCGCGCCAGATCAGGGCGCTGGAAGAATCACTTAACACGACCCTGTTTCACCGGCACGCGCGGGGCCTGATCCTGACCGAACAGGGCGAGCTCTTGTTTGACGCCACTCGATCCATGAACAAACGCCTCGAGGCCGCCGCCGCCCGCATTCGCGACAGCGAGGAAGAAGTCTTTGGTGAACTCAAGGTCACGACAACAACCGGCTTTGGCACGCTGTGGCTCGCGCCGCGTCTGCCCAAGCTTTATGAGAAATACCCCGAGCTGAAGATCGACTTGATGCTCGAAGAGCGGGTTCTCGATCTGCCGATGCGAGAAGCGGATGTGGCGATCCGCATGAAAGAGCCGAGCCAGGCCGACCTCATTCGCAAGCGTCTGATGGGGGTGCGGATGCGCCTCTATGCGACCGAGACCTATCTCAAGGGTCGCCCGCCGATCGAGAAGATGGAAGACATCAGCAATCACCGGCTGATTTGCCAAAGCCCCAACTCGTTCCAAGTGGCAGCGGGCGCGACGTTGGTGCAGCACCTTTTGACCTATGACGTGCCAAGCCTTCTGACGGTGAACAACTATTTCGGCGCCTTGCAGGCGGTGCTGGCCAATCTCGGTGTCGGCGTCTTGCCCGACTATGTGACCGAAGATTTTCCCGATCTCGTGCGCGTCTTGCCCGAGGTGGAGTCGGGCGAAGTGCCTGTATTCCTCGCCTACCCCGAGGAATTGCGGCAATCGAAGCGTGTCGCGGCGTTCCGCGATTTCGTGCAGGAAGAGATTTTTGCCCACCGCCGCAAGATGCGAGAATTGTCCGAAGCGGGATAGTCTCAGCTCGAGGTATGCAAATGGCGCATAGCGGCTATGCCGCAGTGCAACATATTGCCTCTTGATTGGTCAGCAACCGCACCCTATCTGACCTCTCGAAGCCGATGATGCTGTAACGCTCATCATCTTCATACCTCCCTGTTGGACTCGCCGGGCCTTGTGCCCGGCGTTTTTTTTCGCGCTCACGGTTGCGGAGAGGGGACACGCGGATACATAACCGGTCATTCCTCCATCAAAGAGAGTCTCAAATGACCAAATCTGCCATCGATCCGATCAAGCTCGAACGCCTCGCCGAGGTCGCTGTCGAGGTTGGGATCAACCTGCAGGAAGGCCAGAACCTTATCATCACCTCGCCGATGACAGCCCTGCCCTTCGCCCGCCTTGTCGCCGCCGCCGCCTATAAGAAAGGCGCCCGCGATGTGACCTTCCTCTTTAACGACGACGAGATCACCCTCGCCCGCTATCGCTATGGCTCCGAAGCTGCTCTCGATGGCGCGCCGGAGTGGCTCTACAAGGGCTTTGCTGAGGGCCTCGAGAACAACGCTGCCCGCATGGCGATCTCGGCCGCAAACCCGACGCTTCTGTCCGAACAGGATCCCGACAAGGTTTCGCGGGTGAACCGCGCCAACCTTGCCGCCGCCAAGCCCGCGATGAAATATATCTCGAATTTCGACATCAACTGGTCGATCGCCGCATATCCGAGTGCGCCTTGGGCCAAGCAGGTTTTCCCCGATCTGCCCGAGGAAGAAGCTGTCGAAAAGCTGGCTGAAGCAATCTTTGCCGCCTCGCGGATCGACAACAACGATCCAGTCGCCGCTTGGGCCAAGCATAATGCCGAGCTGCAAAGCCGGTCGGACTGGCTCAACGACATGCGCTTTGATGCGCTGCACTTCACAGGCCCGGGCACCGACCTCACCGTCGGCCTCGCCGACGATCACCTCTGGACCGGTGGCTCGGCCCCGTCGAAAAATGGCGTGACCTGCAACCCCAACATCCCGACCGAAGAGGTTTTCACAACGCCCCACGCCCAGCGCGTGAACGGCGTGGTGCGCTCGACCAAGCCGCTCGCCCACCTCGGAACCATCATCGACGGCATCGAGGTCCGCTTCGAGGACGGCAAGATCGTCGAGGCCAAGGCGACCAAGGGCGAGGCCGTGTTCCAGAAGATGATCTCGTCCGACGAAGGCGCGTCGCGCCTTGGCGAAGTGGCCCTCGTGCCGCATTCCTCGCCCATCTCGCAGACGGGGATTCTGTTCTACAACACGCTCTTTGACGAGAACGCCGCCTGCCACATCGCGCTTGGCCAGTGCTATGCCGAGTGCATCGTCGACGGCCACCACCTAACCAAGGAACAGATCGTCGAAAAGGGCGGCAACCAGTCGATCATTCACGTCGACTGGATGATCGGCTCGGCCGAGATCGATATCGACGGGATCAAGCCCGATGGCACCCGCGTGCCGGTCTTCCGCAAGGGCGAATGGGCCCACTGAGGCCCAACTCGCGCCCCACGGCTTCCTTTAGGGCGCCATAGTCTTTTGCCAAGCCTGTCCGGACACATCCGGGCAGGCCATGGGCAAACAAGACAAAATCGCATCGCAAGACACCGAGAGCAGCCTCGCCGCAGCCATTGGGCGCTTTGCGGCGACAGGGCTTGTTGCGGCTGGCGCTGAGCCGCAACCTGTTCCCCGCTCACTCCTTGAAGACGGGCCGCGAAAGGTCGTCTTGCTCGAGGGGCCGGACGGAATCTATGCGTTTAAGTACAATCCGGATGCAGCCAATTCCGGCGAGTTTTCAAAAGAAGCGCAGCGCCTCGCGCGGATGGCCCGGTATTTGAAGGATCGGCCAGAGTTCGCGGTGATCGACGTTGTCTGGGTCGACCCGCTAGGCGAGGCCATTGCATCGCGCTTTGATCCAAGCCCGACCGCGCGCGACGCCCTATCGGCCGCCGAAACCGAAGACGACCGCCGCGAAGTATTTGCGCGCGGCGGCAGATGGCTCGGCGCGTTGCATCGCGCGACGCAAAAGAAGACCGATCTGATCGACCTCGACTGGATCGGCGATCATGTCGGTAAGCTGCGCCATCATAAATCCACCGCGGTCCGCCCCCATGCGGCCCCTGAACTTCTGGACAGAATGACTGCTGTGATCCTCGACGACGCGGCGGCGCTGAAAGGGGTCGCGGTGGCTTCTGTGCATGGCCACGGCGATTTTCACGGGGGCAATCTCTTGTTCGCGGAGGGCCGCACCATTGCGCTGGATTGCACGGCGTCGCGCCGCAGCAATCCGCTCTTCGACATGGCCGACTATCTCATCGACCTCGACCTGCGCTGCAATCCCGAAGCGGACGAGATCGGCCCCTCGGGAATCGACGAGGCGCATCTGGCCGCCTTCCTTGCCGGCTATGGCCCCACCCTGCCCCGCGATTTGCTTGATCGGACGATCCGGATCAGCATGTTCCTCAAATTCTGCAAGATCACCCTTCTGGCCTTTGCCGGCGATCCAACCTTGCGCCGCAAGTTCATTGCGCAACAGAACCGGCTCACCCATGTTTTGCTTCCCGGCGAAAACGTCACAGGCGCAAAGCCCTTTTCCCCCATCCGTCCTTCCCGTATGAGGAGCCCCAACGCGCCCTAGGAAGGATTCCCCGATGTCCGATCCCGTTATTACGCCCGAGCTCATCGCAGCACATGGATTGAAGCCCGACGAATACGACAGGATCCTCGAGATCATCGGGCGCGAGCCGACCTTCACCGAGCTCGGCATCTTCTCGGCCATGTGGAACGAGCATTGCTCCTACAAATCCTCGAAGAAGTGGCTCCGCACCCT
>JBFEXG010000314.1:0-2836 GCA_041546005.1 Paracoccaceae bacterium | reverse complement strand
CACAGCGGCATGCCGATCTCGGCCATGGTCTCGAGAACACCGCGCACCTTATCGAAATCGCGCACGCCCGAGGCGGAATTGGTCGTGGCGCCCGCAGGGTAGAGCTTGACCGCCGTGGCGATCCCCTCGGCATGGGCGCGGGCGACGTCCTTGGGGTCGGTCTGTTCGGTGAGGTAGAGCGTCATCAGCGGCTTGAACCGCACGCCCTCGGGCATCGCCGCCTCAATCCGGCCGCGATAGGCCAGCGCCTGATCGGCGGTCACCACCGGCGGCACAAGGTTGGGCATGATGATCGCCCGGGCGAAGTGGGCGGCGGTATGCGGCAGGACGGCCTTGAGCATCTCGCCATCGCGCAGATGCAGATGCCAGTCGTCGGGGCGGCGGATGGTGAGGCGGGAAATCGGCTGTTCGGTCATGGCTCCCGATTACACGCTTCGCAATCGGCTGGCCAGAGTGCGCTTAGCCCTCTTGCGCCAGCGCGGCTTCGAATCTTTCAAGAGCATTGGCAAAGCGGGGGCGCTTTTGGGTCTTCAGGACGCCGCGACACATCTGGGCCGCCAGCCTGATCCGACCGGACGATTCGAGCCTGTTCAAAAGCGGGCGCAGATATTCGAGGCGCTGCTGCCGTCCACGATAGAGCCGCGCAAACGAGAGGGTATCAAGGCGCCCCTCCATCGCGCTTTCGATCAGAGGATTGAGCGCGCCCATGCCATCAAGCGCAGGCGCCAAGTTGGCCCCAAGCCCGAAAGCGCGCAAACCAACCACGTTCGGAGCGCGGAACAAGGCGGCGTGCATCGCGTCCTCAGGGCTTCGGGGGTCGTAGATCACAAAGGCCTTTGCAGCGGCCTCGAGCATATCGGGGGCATAGCCATAGCGGTCGGAGAAGCTCAATTTCCGGTCCCTGACAAACCGCTTGTCCCAACTGGTCTGAGCCGGGTCGAGTGTGGCGACCGGGCTGATCGCAAGGACATTGGCGCCCGGCGCGACGACGGAATAGGCCGCCGCAGCATAGCCGCCCTGGCCAGCGCCATAGAACAGCACCTGATCAAAATCCTCAAAGAACCCGTCGTCGACCAGCCGGTCGAAATAGCGATAAAGCCTCTGATCCCGATACCAGCGCCCACCGTCCGAGAGGATGCACAGATGCGACCAGCCATTGCTGCGCACCATATCAAAGCCGCGCGGTTCGCGATTGGCGCGGGCTTGGGTCTCGGAAAACTCTTCGAAGGTGACGATGAGCCGGGGGCCGGCTTCGTGGAAAATGGCGTAGTAGTTTTTGCCGAGCGGCTCGAAATAGCCGTCTTCCTCGGCCAGTTCTTCAACCGCCTCAAGCCAGGCCTCGCGGTCGAGGTCGGCGAGCTGGGGGTCGAATGAATTATTGATGTCTTTCATTGCGATGCCTTTGTCCCCACCCGCGTCTGGGGTGGGGTATCTCGGCATTCTGCGGCGAAAATGGGCCTAACCCAAGTCCGTTTTGCGGAAATCTCAGAAGAAGGCCTGAAGGCCGGTCTGAGCGCGCCCGAGGATCAGTGCGTGGACGTCATGGGTGCCCTCGTAGGTATTCACCGTCTCGAGGTTGACCATATGCCGAATGACCTGGAATTCCTCGGAAATCCCGTTGCCGCCGTGCATATCGCGGGCATTGCGGGCGACATCGAGCGCCTTGCCGCAATTGTTGCGCTTTACCATCGAGATCATCTCGGGCGCGGCAGTGCCCGCGTCCATCAGGCGGCCGACCTGAAGCGAGGCCTGAAGGCCGAGGGTGATCTCGGTCTGCATATCGGCGAGCTTCTTCTGGAAGAGTTGGGTCTGCGCCAGAGGCTTGCCAAACTGCTTGCGATCAAGGCCGTATTGGCGGGCGGCATGCCAGCAGAATTCGGCGGCACCCAGAACGCCCCAGCTGATGCCATAGCGGGCGCGGTTGAGGCAGCCGAACGGCCCTTTGAGGCCTTCGACGCCGGGCAGGAGCGCGTCTTCACCGACCTCGACATCCTTCATCACGATCTCGCCGGTGATCGAGGCGCGCAAGGAGAGCTTGCCGCCGATTTTCGGCGCGGAAAGGCCCGTCATGCCTTTCTCAAGGACGAAGCCCTTGATCTTGCCGCCATGCGCCTCGGATTTCGCCCAGACGATGAACACATCGGCGATGGGCGCGTTCGAGATCCACATTTTCGAGCCGTTCAGCACATAGCCATTCGCCGTCTTCTTGGCGGTGGTCTTCATGCCGCCCGGATCGGAGCCGGCGTCAGGCTCGGTCAAGCCAAAGCAGCCGATCAAAGTGCCGGCGGCGAGGCCGGGGAGGTATTTGCGCTTTTGTTCCTCGGTGCCGTAGGCGTTGATGGGATACATCACGAGCGAGGACTGCACCGACATCATCGACCGATAGCCCGAATCGACCCGCTCGATCTCGCGGGCGATGAGGCCATAGGTGACATAGCCCGCACCGAGCCCCCCCAACTCTTCAGGGATTGTCACGCCCAGAAGGCCCGCCTCTCCCATCTCGCGGAAGATCGCCGGATCGGTCTCTTCGTTGCGGTAGGCGGCGATCACACGCGGCTGGAGCTTGTCCTGCGCGAAAGCCTTGGCCGCGTCGCGCAGCATCCGCTCGTCTTCGGTGAGCTGGTCTTCGAGGCGCAGGGCGTCTGCCCAGTCGAAGGGGCCGAGATCGGGTTTGTCGTTAGCCATGATGAAATCTCCTCAGAGTTTGGCCCTCTCTACGCGCGAAGACTGGCGGGAGCAAATGAAATGGAGTACCAAGTTGATGAGAAAAACTCATGGAGTTGGCCGCTATGCGCCACGCCTATACGCCTTCCTTCCACGAGCTTCAGGCCTTTGT
>JBFEXG010000054.1:0-11195 GCA_041546005.1 Paracoccaceae bacterium | reverse complement strand
TGGACCTCGTGATCGGCGGCCTCGGCAACGACACAGTTACCGCCATCAACGGCGGGCTAAACTTCATCGGGGATGGTGGCACGCTGACGCTCGATCCGACCGCGCTGAACGCGCTGCGGACTTTCCGCCCCGCGGGGGCCTCGGCGACGCAGGACCAGCTCGACGCGCAGGCGCGCACGATCCAGCTCGTCAACTTCATCGCCCGGACAGTCACCAGCAGCGCAAACGCAAACGACGGCAATGACTCGGTTACCGCCACGGGCGGTCAGGTCTCTGCTATTCTTGGCGGCGGCGACGATACGGCGGTGTTGGCGGATGGCTTCAACTATGTGATTGGTGACGATGGCACGATCACTCTGGCTCCGTCGGATGACTACACAGCCCTCGAGGCACGTCTGACCACCTCTGCCAGCCTGGCCAGTACGACCAACGACAACCTGACTACCGGCGCGAGCCGCGACATCATCTTTGGCGGCGAAGGCGGCGACACCATCAGCAGCGGGGCCGGGGATGACCTGATCCTTGGCGACAGCGGCGAGATCCTGTTCGATGATCGGGATGCCGAAGATGTCATCGTATCGCTGACCTCTGCCAACCAGGCTGTCGACGGCAATGACACCATAACCGCAACCGACGGCCGCAACCGTATTCTGGCCGGTGGCGGCGATGACACCGTGACGGCAGGGAATGGTGGCAACCTCATTCTCGGCGACAGTGGGATGATCGACGATATGGTCGATCAGGTCCATCTTGTGGTGAGCGATCCCTCCTTGGGCGGGGCTGATACCGTGACCACCGGGTCTGGCAATGATCTGGTTATCCTTGGCGCAGGGTCCGACACCGCCAACCTCGGCGATGGTGACAACACCGTCACAGGCGACAACGGCGAGATCACCTTCAACGCGACCGGGACCAATACGGTTCATACCGGCAGTGATCTATCAAACGGCAATGACACGATCACGACCGGTTCTGGTCGCGATCACATTCTTGCCGGTTTGGGCGACGACAGCGTCAATAGCGGTTCTGGTCGCGACCTGATCGTTGGAGACATGGGTAATCTGATCACCGAAGCGGGGCTGGCCGGCGGCCGGGCGCGCTATGCCGAGACCACCCAGCATGGCGTGGGCGGCAGCGACACGATCGTTTCCGGCGCGGGTGAGGACGTGATCCTTGCCGGTGCGGGTGCCGACAACGTGTCGGCGGGCACAGATAGCGACGTGATCCTTGGCGACGATGGCAACTGGACCTCCAGCCATATCGACGGCCTTGGCACAGTGCAGAGCGCGATCCTTCTGACCGGTGACGATGATACGATCGACGCCGGTGACGGCGACGATATCGCGATCGGGTCGCTGGGCGATGACACGATCTATGCCGGAAACGGCGATGACGAGGTTTTGGGCGACGACGGCGTCGTTACCTTCCGCAATGATACAGAGATCGAAACGCTTGTGCTGACCAATCTGGAGCTTGGCGGCGATGACATAATCTCGGCCGAGGGCACAAGCGGCGACAATGTCCTTGTCGGTCAGGCCGGCAGCGATCTGATCTATGGCGGCAACGATGATGATCGCATATTTGGCGATCTGGAGACGCTGATCTTCGATCCGGTCGCCAACCGCCTGCCGGGCCAATCCGATGCAGACCGCTTGTTGTCTGCCATCACGATCCGGCCCGACCTCGGAGCTGACGACGTCATCTACGGCGGGGCTGGGTCTGATCTGATCATGGCCGGTTTTGGCGATGACGAGGTCTTTGGTGGAGACGGTCAGGATTTCCTGATCGGTGATGCTGCGATCCTGACCCGATCCTGGACGGTCGAGGGCGGTCTGATTTCGGAGACGACGACCGTCGACACCAATTTTGCCTATCTCCTCGGCGGCTACGACGAACTGCACGGCGAAGGCGGTGCGGACGTCATGATTGGCCATCTTGGCCCCGATCTGTTCTTCGGAAACACAAAGGACGATCTCATCTACTCGGATGGCTATGCCGGGACCTTCGGGGCTCAGTGGGGCCCAGAAGGCTATGCCGGCCCGACCGCTTTCCGATACCTGCTGACCTCCAACTTTGCGGGGCCGGATGCGATCGACGTTGTGTCGCGGGCCCAACAGGACGACTCCATCGGCAATCCGCTCTCCATTAGTGGCCAGAACGCGTACCTTGATCTGAACCCTCTAGACGGCACACGCGCCGCGCTGAGCGCCGGGGCTGGTGATCTGATCAGCCGGGCAATGGCGATGTTGGAGAGCGACTCCTACATCGCCGCCATCGCGGCGTTGATCGATTCAGGCACCGATCGCGATCTGCTCGAGGACGCTCTGTTTAGGTCTTTGGCCGAGGAAATTGGCTCGCTCGTCAGGATCGACGGTGTATCCTACGAACTGCTTCTGCAGCGACTTGTGAGGCTATTCCTTGATCGTCTGGCTGAGGTTGAGGGGGGCGACGTGAACGCCTCTCTGTCTGGCGGTGCCTACCGGCCGGCTGCTTGACACGGAACACAGCTTGCAAGAACTTCGGGCGACGCACATTTGCGACACCCGCACTCAACAGAAAGAAGAACAAATGTCTGAAAAACTCCAAGGTACTCCGAGCGCGATCAATGGTGTCAAGATCAACTGGGACGATAGCGAAATGCAGAGCCTCTATGCCAATATCGGCACGGCGACTGCGAACCGCGAAGAATTCTTCCTGCTGTTTGGAACCCACCAGCATTGGCGCGGGACCCGCGAGGAAACAGAGGAAGTGGGCGTAAAGCTTGCCAACCGGATCGTCATGAGCCCCTTCGCGGCCAAACGTTTGGCGCTGATCCTAAGCCAGTCGATCAAAGCCTACGAAGACCAGTTCGGCAAGATCGAGATCTGAGCCTAGAGGTGATTGAGGATCTCACCGCTTTATTGATCCTGAAAAAGGGGGGCGACCGGACGGATGATCCGGTCGTCACGCTTTTGTCGGGTGCGCTTCCTGACGGCATCACGCCGCAAATGCTGATGTCCGCCGCGCAAGACAAGACGACCATTCGAAAATTCGACAAACGGCTTGTCATCGTTCTGCCCACTGCGCAGGAGGAATGGGTCGCGTGGCTGTTTGACAAAATACCGGGCGTAACCGACCTGCCAAAGATTGCGGAGCGGGTCACCGATCTGACTCGCGTAATTCTTGGCGCATCGGGAGCGTCAGGGCAGACAAAAACCTCTGAAAAAGTCGCGCCTGTGGTTCAACTGGTGCTCGAACGGATTGCCAACGCCGAAAAGCGAGGCATCGCAACGGTCAACCAAATCATCGCCGATGCGATTGTCGAGGCGGGTTTGGGAGCGATGGCCGCCGTTGGTGTTCTGGGCGGCAAGAAGGTGACGGCCTTCCGGTTTTCTGACCAAAGGCTTGCCGCGATGTCAGATGAACTGGCGCACTTCTGCGCCTCTCGCAGCGGCGACGCGCCGGTTCATCAGGATGTCGAAGCCGATGACATGAGCGATCTGTCGCTCGACGGTGTCCTCTTGGCCGATATGGCAGGAGCCGAGCGTTTGACCATTGATATGCCGGCCCAGCCGCAGGGCGGGTTGGCCGTGCTTGTCTTTGGATCGGCGCAATCGAAGGATTTGGCGACAGAGATCGCCGCGCTACGCCGTATCGCCCAGCTGAGTCAGGGCAGAAAACCGGCAATGAGCCTTCGCAAACGGGTATTCCGCTGGGGTGCTCTAGTCGGAGCGGCGGCGCTGATCGTCTGGCTTTCGTTGCCTGCCCAGCTGCGGGTCAGCGCGGCTGCGACAGCCGAACCGCGCGACGCCGTCGCGCTTGCGCTGCCGGTCGGGGCCTTCCTGGACAGCGTCGATGTCCGTGTAGGAGACGTGGTCGCGGAAGGCGAGGTGATCGCAACGCTGCACGCGCCCGATCTTGAGGAGAATCGAGCCGCCTTCGTTCTCGAGATCGCAATTGAAGAGGTCACGGCGCAGAGCGCCTTGGCCGAAAACAATTACGCAGGCTATCAACTCGCCCAACAAAAGATGGCCGCCGCACGCGACAACCTTGCGCGGGTAGACGCCCGCATCGCATCCCTGCGCCTGACCGCACCGACTGCGGGCCGCTTGGTAAGCGTGGTGGGGGCGGAGGTCACCGGCCGCTATCTGCAGCTGGGCGAAACCGTTGCGGTGATTCAGCCAGAGGCGTCGTTCAACGTCGCATTGACCGTATCCCGTGTAGACGCCCCTTTGGTGGCGCCCGGCCAAACAGGTGAGGTCTGGTTCCGCGGTGTCGCGGGGCGTATTTGGAACCTTTCCACTCAGACACCCGTCGCTTTGACAATCAATCCGCAGACCGGCGCCGAAACCCTAGTTGTCCGTGGTCGCATCATGGACGACGATCAAGACAAGCTGTTTAGCGGGCTTGCCGGTTTTGCCAAGATCGATGCGGGCGAAACCGTGCGGGCCAAGGTTTTGAGCCGCTATGCGCTGGAATATCTAAGGACGAAGGCATGGATCTGGTTCGGCCTGAGTTTCTAAGACAGATCACCTTGCGGCTGTCGGTCGATCGCGACCGTCCGGTCTATCTTGCGCAGGATCGGTCCAACGGGAAAATCTATGTACTGGCCCGCGATGTCGCGCTGAACCTTCGGCGGATGGCGGCAGCTGCGATTGGTTCGGACCCAGAGGCCCGACAGATTGCGCGCTCGAGCATGGACGAAGACGGGGCGAAGCAGGCCTTCGGCGCACTTCAGGTGATCCAGTCTGCGCGTCTGCATGAACAGACGGTGCGCAAGCCGTTCAACCCGATCTTTGCCAATCTCCCGATCTTTGATGTTGGCCCTTGGCAGCATCACTTGGTCCCGATGGCCCGGCTGATAGTTGGGCCCGTCTTCTTGATCATTCTGTCGATCCTGATTGCGGCTGCGGTTCTTCTGGGAATCCGGAACGATTGGGAGATACTTGCGGCCTTCGACAATGTGTTCTCGCTTCAGGCGCTCATCACCTTCGGCCTGATCGCGCCGCTGCTAAAGCTGGTTCACGAACTGGGGCATGTGCTGGTCGCGACCAAAGCTGGGGTCAGGGTGCGAAAAGCGGGCCTTTTCTTTATCGGACTGTATCCGATGCCCTTTGTCGATTGTACCGAGGCGGACATGACGGCCCGCCGCACTGACCGTATGGCAATATCCGGCGCGGGCATCCTGACAGATGTTACCATCGGGCTCATGGCCTTTGTGGCCTGGCACTTTGTCGAGGGAGACTATCTTCAAACGTTGCTCGCCAACATCTTCGTGTTCTCAACGCTGAATTCGGTCCTGTTCAACGCCAATCCGTTGATCAAGCTGGACGGCTACTATGTGATGACGGACGCTATCGGACAGCGAAACCTGTCGACGCGGGCAAGTGCCGCGATCAAGGCGTTGCGCCAATGGATTGCCAGTTTCGGCGCGAAGGGTGCACGGCCGCGAGGGGGCGAATGGCTGGTTGTCGTCTACGGGCTCGCGGGGATGCTCTACCGGATCAACATCATGATCGTTATCGCTTCGTCGCTTTTGCCTCGATACCTCGGCGTCGGCGCGGCTGTGACGATTTGGGGGGGCATAATGATGACGCTGGGTCCGATCATGCGCGATCGCCCCGCAGCCCCATCGCTGCAAGCGGGCGGGCCCAAAACGGCGCTGCGGCGCCTGATGTGGTGGGGCGGTCTGGGAGGGATCTTGGTCGCCGCGCTGCTGTTCGTCCGTATGCCGGTTGTCGTTGCTGTGCCGGTGTCGCTTGATGTGGCCGACAGCTATCAAGTCACCGCGCGATCGGCTGGAGTGTTGACGCAGATCGCAACTGACGGGCCGGTCGATGGCGGAGCCACTTTGACCGGGGCCGCGAACCAGATCATGAGCGACGAATATGCGGCGCTTCAGGCCGAGCTCGGCATCGCCGAGGCGATCTTTGCCATGGTTCGCGGCATCGACCCCGCCAGTGCGCAATCGGCCCGCGAACAAATTTTGTCGGCTCGCGAACGCCTGACAATTTTGGCGCAAGACCTTGAAGGTCTGACCACGCGATCGACTGGGCCGGGCCTCTTTGCTGCCGCTTCTCGCCTTCATAGCGGAACCTGGATCGCGGCGGGCTCGGTCATTGGCACGCTCTATCCGACCGATGGCCCGACATTGCTGCGCGGCAATTTTCCTGAGAACAGGGTGTCAGCTTGGGACAGCAACCTGACCGAGGTTATCCTGCGGATCGGCAACTCAGAATACGTCCCCCTCGATCCGGGCGCGCTTGACCTGCGTGAGATCATGGATTTCGACCGCGAAAGCGGAACACGCAGCTGGGCGCTGTTCGTCACCCATGCCGCCCGAAGCCCAGCCGCTATGGCGGGCTCCGTCGGCCTTTTGCGCCTGCGGTTCGAGCCGGTGCCGCTGATCGATCATATCGGCTTTTGGTGGGACCGGATGGTCGTGAGCTACCGCGAATCCCAGTTGTCAGATCGCGCGACCTATCTGAATTGATGCGCCCGCTGCCGGGTCGTGCCAGAAAACCGGTTCTTGAGACGGGTCTTATCGAACTGCTGACCGAGTTCCCGCACTAACCGCCTGGCTCAAGCCGCCGGTGATCCTCTGTCATGCGCCTCTCGGCTCGGGCGCGTGCCGCTCTGTCAGTTGTCGGCGGCAAGCTCGCCTTCGCCGCTCCATCCGGCCGCCTTGGCGCGGGCCATCGCCTCGGCTTGCACATGCAGGAACCGTTCGCGCAGCTCTTCGGGCATGGCACCCACGCGGAAACCGTATTTCTCCCACTCGAGGTTGACCTTTTCCCAAAGCGTCTCGATGCCTTGCGGTAACCAGCCTTCGCAAGTTTCGGTCTCGGGGAGGATGCCAAAGATCCAAGCGTCACGGATGATTTTGCCGGTGGCGGTCATGCCCCCGTTGATATCCTTGTCGATGCCCACATAACGGCGCGCCTCTTGCATCGTTTCTCTCCTAGCCGGTCAGCGACGCAAAGAGCGCCGGCAGTTTCTCGGGCAAACGGTCGACATGGTCAACGATGGTATAGTTGTTGGCGCCGAAGATCCGCTTCACATACTGGTCTGCGTTGGGATCGAGCGTAAGGCAATAGGTCAAAACGCCTTTCGAGGCGAGTTCGTCGACAGCTTTGCGCGTGTCGTGGCGTAGGTGCTGGGGATCGCGTTCGTCCACATCGGCAGGCGCGCCATCGGTGACAAGAAGGACAAGCTTGCGCCGCTCGCTTTGCTTCAGAAGGCCCGCGCCCGCATGGCGAAGAGCCGCGCCCATGCGGGTGGAAAGCCCGCCCTTCATCCCGTCGAGCCGTGTCTTGGCCTCGGTGTCGAAGCGTTGGTCCCAGTCCTTGAAACGGGTGTAATGTACATCGTGCCGCCCGTCCGAGGCAAAGCCATGCACGGCAAAGGGATCGCCGATCCCCTCAATCGCGGTGGCGAGTAGGGTTGCCGCCTCACGGGTGAGATCGAGAACCGTCTTGTCCGCGCCCTCGACCGGATCGTTGGTGCTTTCCGAGAGGTCAAGCAGCACCGTCACCGCCAGATCGCGCGACTTGATGACATTGCGCATGGTGATCCGCGTGTCGGGCTGGGCGCCCATGCGGATCGCCACCCTCGCATCCACGGCGGCGTTGATGTCGATTTCGTCGCCATCCTCGAGCCCCCGCATCCGCTGAACACCGGCGGGCGATAGGAGGTCGATGATGCGCCGGATCCGCTGGGCGACGGGCTTGTGCTTTTGCAGGATCTCGTCGACCGCCTCGGGATCGCCCTTGCGGGCGTGGCGTTCGTAGAGGGTCGCCCAGTCAGGGCGGTAGAGCTGAACCTGATAATCCCATTCCTGATAGTGGAAGGGGGCCGAAATCGGCTCTTTGCCCCACATATCGTTGAAGCTCTGGGTGGCCTCGCCTGCGTCCTCATAGGGCATGAACTCGTCTTTGCAGACCCAGATCTCCTGCGCGTCGTCGCCCGCGAGCTCGTCGTCGACCTCGTTGGCCATCTCCATGACCGAGACGTATTTACGGACCTGCCGCTGCGAGGCGGGGATATATTCGGTGCCGTGCTTGTCCCAGTCGAACTCTTCGAATTCCCAGACGAAGCGGTTGTCGTCGCGGTAGGGGATGCGGATGGCGTTCAGAATCCGCAGCGAAGGCACATCGCGGCGGGCGGCGAAGATGTGGAACAGCTCGAGGCCGAAATGCCAAGAAAGGCTGTTGTCGAGCGGACGTTCGGCGACCTCCGAAAGGAAGCGCTCGGCGAGAGCATCAAGCTCCGGCTCGCCGGTCTTGGTGGCGGGATCGTTGAGCATAAGGGCGAAGGCTTCAAGCGCCTCGATGGTCGAGTGCTCGGGCTTGCCCTGATGGGGGTGGGACAGGAGGCTGCGCCAGAGTTTCGCGAGGCCCGGAAACTCCTGCGCGGCGCAATATTCCACTCGCGCGTCCTCAAGGAGGCCGATGAAGAACATCTGCGCCGGGGTCAATTGCTCGGCGGAAATAGCCGCGCGGGAATACTGGATATGGGCGGCCAAATGGGCCGACATGGCGCGGTAGAGCTCGTGCCCCGTCACCCCGCCGATATCGTCGACCGCATCGGGCAGGTGAAAAACGTGGGCTTCCAGATAGGGGCGGAAGCCGTCGAAATCGCCGACCGTGGGGCGGAGAAAGAAATCCCGCGCCCAGAGCGCGCGGAGGTAGAAGTTGAGCTTGCGCTGGGTGTCGATGAAGAGCGTCCCGCGCCGCTCCTGCTGTAAGACCTTGCGGGAATCCGGGCTTTCCAGCGCGAAATAGCGGGTGAGGTTCGGAAGGTCGGTGCGATAGGCCTCGGCCCCGAAATTGGCCCAGCGGCGCAGGCCGGAGAGGGTGAGTTTCGAGAGAAGCTCGTCGATCTGGCCGAGCATGGGCCGCAAGCCCCGGGCGGCCTTGGCCGAGAGGCTGTGGATCAACTGCAGATAGCCACGCAGAAGCTCGGGATCGCCAAGACGCCGCGAAGCGGTGGGAAGCGAGGTGAAGAGAAGGGCGATGACCTCGCCCGAGGTCATCGAGCTCAGCTTCATCGCCGCGCCAAGGCAATCGCGGATCACGTCTTCTCCGCATTCCTTGACCACGGCAGGCATATTTTCGAGCCAAGCAAAGACGAGATCATGGCCGCGTCCGAGGTTGCACAGGCCCTTGGCGGATTCGAGATAGTCCGACAGGCCCGCCGGGCTCATGACCCGCGCGGCATCGTGAAAGATTGCGTCGAGCCTGTCCAACTGGTCGGGAGACGCTTTGGCGAAACAGGCGCGATAATCGTCAAAGTTGAGGGTCATGGGCGTGCCCCGTCAGACGAAGAAGGTCTCCACCGCGGCCTGCAGCGTCTGGCGCATGTCGGGATCGTCGGTCAGCGGTGTGACGAGGGTCATCTGGCAGGCGGCGACCGGATCGACGCCGGCGGCGATCATCTGGGCTGCATAGACGAGAAGGCGGGTCGAGATGCCTTCGTCAAGCCCGTGGCCCTTGAGGTTGCGGGTGCGGTGGGCGACCTGAATGAGCTTGCCCGCCGTCTTGTCGTCGATGCCCGCCTCGCGGGCGACGATCTCGGCCTCGATGGCGGCTTCCGGATACTCGAAATCGAGCGCGGCAAAGCGCTGTTTGGTCGACTGCTTGAGATCCTTCATCAGCGACTGGTAGCCGGGGTTGTAGGAGATCACGAGCTGGAAATCGGGATGCGCCTGAACCAGTTCGCCCTTCTTGTCGAGTGGCAGCTGGCGGCGGTGGTCGGTCAGCGGGTGGATGACAACCGTGGTGTCCTGCCGCGCCTCGACGATCTCGTCGAGATAGCAGATCGCGCCGATCCGCGCGGCGGTCGTGAGCGGGCCATCGTTCCACTTGGTGCCGTCCTTGTCGAGAAGGAAGCGGCCCACGAGGTCGGAGGCGGTCATGTCTTCGTTGCAGGCAACCGTGATGAGCGGGCGGCCGAGCTTCCACGCCATGTATTCGACAAAGCGGGATTTGCCGCAGCCTGTCGGCCCCTTGAGCATGACCGGCATCCGGTTGGCATAGGCGGCCTCGTAAAGCGCGACCTCGCCCGAGGTGACACGATAGTAGGGCTCGCGCGCGACCTTGTATTGCTCTGTGCTGTGGGCGTTCATCTGGGCTGCTCCGGTGGTTGACCCCGGCCCCAAAGGGGGCAGGGGCCGGGAAGGTTCAGACGGCCTTGCCGCGATAGACGACCATCTCTGCGCCCTTCGATTGGGCGTAATTGTCATATCCGACAAGGCGGACGTGGTTCTTGGGGTGTGCTGCGTGGCAAGAGGCGGCTTCGCTGAGGATGCGGTCGACATCCGTTTCGCCAAACATCGGCAGCTTCCACATATACCAGTAGTGGTCGAAGGCGTTTTCCGGCTCGGTATGTTCGACAGCCGGGTTCCAGCCTTTCGAGACGATATATTCGACCTGCTTGCGGATGCGGCCCGCGTCCATTTCCGGCAGGTAGGAGAAGGTCTCGAACTTGCGGCTTTCCGCATCGCCGAGCGACGATTTGTAATCCTGCATTTCACTCATGGGATGTTCCTTTCTGGGCTCGGGTCGGGATCAGCGGTGCTGGACGTCAAGCTTGTCGACAGTGTCGAACTCGAACTTGATCTCTTTCCAGGTCTCCATCGCGGTGGCGAGTTCCGGGCTCGATTTGGCAGCGGCAAGGAGGATGTCCTTGCCTTCCTTCTCGAGCTGGCGGCCCTGATTGCGGGCCTCCACGCAGGCCTCGAGGGCAACCCTGTTGGCCGCAGCACCCGCCGCGTTGCCCCACGGATGGCCCAAGGTGCCGCCGCCGAACTGCAGAACCGCATCGTCGCCAAAGATCGTGACAAGCGCTGGCATATGCCAGACGTGGATACCGCCCGAGGCGACCGCGAAGGCGCCCGGCATCGAGCCCCAATCCTGATCGAAGAAGATGCCGCGCGAGCGGTCTTCCTTAATGTATTTCTCGCGCAGAAGGTCGATCCAGCCCAGCGTCGAGGCGCGGTCGCCCTCGAGCTTGCCCACCACGGTGCCGGTGTGCAGGTGATCGCCGCCCGAGAGGCGCAGCATCTTCGTCAGCACGCGGAAGTGGATGCCGTGGTTGGGGTTGCGGTCGAGAACCGCGTGCATGGCGCGGTGGATGTGAAGAAGCATCCCGTTGTCGCGGCACCAGTTGGCAAGGCCCGTGTTGGCCGTGAAGCCGCCGGTCAGATAGTCGTGCAT
>JBFEXG010000370.1:0-1802 GCA_041546005.1 Paracoccaceae bacterium | reverse complement strand
TCGGCCATGACCTCGATCGGCAGGCAGCCGTCGAAATAGCCCGCGGTCTCGCCCTCGTGAAACTCGGTCTTGTCGGCCAGCAGAAGCGCGTCGATGAAGGCCTCGTATTGGGCCTTGGTCATCGGGCAGTTGAGATAGGCGGTGCGCTCTTCCTCGGTTTCGCCCTTGTCGTAGCGGGATTGCATCCAAGCCTTGTCCATGTCGACGCTGTCGAAATAGACGATGGGCGCGATGGCGTCGAAAAAGGCGAGCGCGGTCGCGCCGGTCTCGGCCTGAATGGCTTGACCTAGGGCGGGCGAGGTCAGCGGGCCGGTGGAGAAGATCCACTTACCGCTTGAGGGAAGCTCCGCAACCTCTTCATAAGACACGGAAACATTCGGATGCGCCATGAGCGCGGCAGTGACCGACTCGGCAAAGGGATCACGATCCACGGCCAAGGCGCCGCCTGCCGGAAGGCGATGGCGGGTCGCCATTTCCATGATGATGCCCTTGGCTGCCCGCATCTCCCAATGCAGGAGGCCCACGGCGTTCTGTTCGCTGTCGTCCGAGCGGAACGAGTTGGAACAGACCATCTCGGCCAGATTGCCAGTCTTGTGGGCAAAGGTCTCGACCTTGGGGCGCATCTCGTGGATCACCACGCGCACGCCCGCATTGGCCGCTTGCCATGCCGCTTCCGATCCGGCCATGCCGCCGCCGACGATATGAAGTGTCTCGCTCATGGCAGCCCGCATAGGGCTTTTGCCGCCGGTTGGAAAGGGATCAGTTGCCCACAAGGCCGCGCGACCAGAGGCCGGCGAGGGGATCGGGGAAAGCGAAGGTCGGCTTCTGCCCGAAGGTATAGGTTGCCGCAACGAAAAGGCCGGTAAGGGTGTCATAGCCGGTCAGAACATCGGCGCGATAGCCGACCGTGACGGCAAAGGGCGTGTTGCGCGGCTGGTAGCTCAGGGCGATTTCGGCCTGAGCGCCGATGGCCGAGATATTGGCTTCGTCAAACTCTGCCACCGTGGCCGAGGCGGCCAAAGAGAAGGCATCGCTCAGGCTGCGCTCCCAAGAGGCGCTAGCGAAGAGATAGTCGAGCGCATCGGGGCGGGCGAGGCCGCCGCCTGCTCTGAGGCCGAAGGTCGTGTCCCCCCGCTCCCAAACGCCTTCGATCCCCGCCTCGATCGCCCAAATCGGGGCGTCGTCGAGATCGCTGAACTGAACGAAAGCGCCATAGCGGCGGTCGCTATCGGGGATGAGATAGAGATGCGCCGCGGCACTGGCGAGCAGGCTGCCCGAGGCTGGATCGATGCCAGCGTCAAGCTGCAGGCCGTGATGGCGCGTAATCAGGTAGCTCGCCGCAAGATCGGCCGAGCCGGTGCTTTCAAGCGCGAGCGCTGCGCCTTCAAAGCCGATCAGGCTGCTCTGCGCCGAAGCGCCGCTATTCAACAGTAGAAGACAGGAAAGAAGGGCCAGTCGCAGCATGGGTCACTCCGGTAAGACATGCGCCGTTCTGGCTGCGGCCAGCGAGAACGCTGGCCGACTCATTTCACCGGAATTTCGAAGTATTTGAACGGAAATGTTCAGAGAGGGTTAACCGGGACGCAGCGCCCCGGCTATTCCTCGTCCTCGTCCTGTTCCGCAATCCAGGCGACCGAAGCCACCTCTTCGCCTTTGGCCGTATCGAAAACCTTGACGCCGCCAGCGCTGCGCGAGCGGAAGCTGATGCCTTCGACCGGCACGCGGATCGACTGGCCGGTGGAGGTCACCAGCATGATCTGATCGCCCATCTCGACCGGGAAGGACGAGACGATATCGCCGCC
>JBFEXG010000089.1:0-8899 GCA_041546005.1 Paracoccaceae bacterium | reverse complement strand
GGCGAAGCCTTGATGCTCGCCAAGCGTGGCGGGCTTGATCTGGGGCAGGCGTGGCACGCGATTGCCGCTTCGTCGGGCAATAGCTTCGTGCACGAGACCGAGGGCGCGCTGATCCTCAATGGCTCTTACGATATCGCCTTCAGCCTTGATCTGGCGCTCAAGGATCTCGGCTTTGCGCTGGGCTTCGGCAAGGAGTTTGGCGTGCCCTTGGAACTCGCCAGCATGACCAATCAGACCTATGTGGCCGCCAAGGCCGCCTATGGCGGCGACGCGCAGTCGCCAATGATCGCCAAGCTTTTGGAAGACCTCCTCGGCACCGACCTGCGCGCGCCCGGCTTCCCGGCGCGGCTGGAGTGATCAGGCGATCCGGACCTCGGTGCCCCAACCGCCGCAGGCTTCGGACAATGCGGCGGGCAGGGGGGCGTCGGTGATCAGCAGGTCAACATCGCTGAGCGAGCCCACGCGCACCGGTGCGCGGCGTTCCAGTTTGGAATGGTCGGCCAAAAGGACGCGGCGGCGGGCGTGATCAAGGATCGCGCGGTTGACCTCGACCTCGGCCATGTCGAAATCTAGCATGTCGCCCCGCTCATCGAGAGCCGAACACCCAAAGAACGCGAGATCACAGCGGAACTGGCGGATCGTGGCGATGGCGGCGGGGCCGACAAGGCCACCGTCGCTGCGCCGGTAGGTGCCGCCGGTCAGGATGAGGGTCGCACCGGGGTTGGCCGCGAGACTCTCGGCAACGTGGAAGTTGTTGGTCAGCACCTGTAGGTCCGTGTGGTGCAGAAGCGCCTTGGCAAGCGCCTCGGTCGAAGTACCGATCCCGACGAAGATCGTCATGCCCGGTTTCACCTCGCGCGCAGCGGCCCCGGCCATCCGCGCCTTGGCGTCGGCATTGAGCTGGCGACGCTCGGCATGGGCGATGTTCGCGGTGCCCGAGGGAAGGACCGCGCCGCCATGCACGCGGGCAAGCTGGCCTGCAGAACCAAGCGCGGCAAGGTCGCGCCGGATGGTCTGGACCGTCACCCCAAAGCGCTCTGCCAGCCCCTCAACGGTGACTTTGCCTGAGGCGCGGGCGAGGGCGAGAATATCGGCGTGGCGGAGGTTGTCTGACATAAGGGCATACTCGCATTTTACCTATAATGTGCAACATTAACTTTAAAGCGAACAAAAACGAACATAGATCATTTTCTATATCGTGAAAAATGCCTAATATGGCCCGACTCAATCGGAGGCCAACATGGCCGCGCAATTTGATCTTTTCATTATCGGCGGCGGCATCAATGGCTGCGGCATCGCCCGCGATGCGGCGGGGCGGGGCTTGCGCGTGGGGCTCGCGGAAATGGGGGATCTGGCCTCTGCGACCTCGTCGGCTTCGACCAAGCTCTTCCACGGCGGCCTGCGCTATCTGGAGTTTCTCGAATTCCGCCTTGTGCGCGAGGCCTTGATCGAGCGCGAGATCCTTCTATCAATATGTCCGCATATCAGCCGGCCGATGCGCTTTGTCCTGCCGCTCTCGCCCGAGATGCGGTTCGAGAGCATGACGCCGGTCTCGAGAATCCTCGCCCACCTCATGCCTTGGACTAAGGGGCGGCGGCCGGTGGCGATGATCCGCGCGGGGCTTTTCCTTTATGACTGGATGGGCGGGCGCAGGCTCTTGCCCGGAACCCGCAGCCTGCGGCTCGACCGCGAGCCGGAAGGGTTGCCGCTCAAGGCCCGCTTCAAGCACGCTTTCGAATATTCCGACGGTTGGGTCGATGATGCCCGTCTTGTCGCCCTAAACGCCCGCGATGCAGCCGAAAAAGGCGCGACGATCCTGACGCGGACCAAGGTGATTTCGGCACGGCGGGCGGGCGATCACTGGGAGATCGCGACCTTGGGGCCGGATGGCGATCAAAGCTACACCGCTCGCGCCCTCGTCAACGCGACCGGCCCTTGGGCGGGGCAAGTCGTCGACGAGATTGCGCATCTGCCTTCAACGGATCGGCTGCGTCTTGTACGCGGTAGCCACATCGTGACCCGCAAACTTTTCGACCACGACAAAGCCTATTTCTTTCAAGGCAGCGATGGCCGAATCATCTTTGCCATTCCCTACGAGCAGGATTTCACCCTGATCGGAACGACCGATCAGGATCACCCCGATCCCGAAACCCGCCCCGAATGCAGCGAGGCCGAGATCAGCTACTTGATCGGCTTCGCCAACAGCTATTTCGAGAAAGATATCAGCCGCGAGGATATCGTCTGGACCTATTCCGGTGTCCGCCCCTTGCACGAAGAGGGCGAGGCGTCTGCCACCGCGGCCTCGCGTGATTATACGCTGCGGCTCGACGAGACAGGCGCGCCGCTTCTCAACGTCTTCGGGGGCAAGATCACCACTTATCGCAAACTGGCAGAAGCAGCACTTGATCTTTTGGCACCGAGCTTTCCGGGCAAGCCGGGGGGCTGGACGCGTCGCGCGCCTTTGCCGGGTGGCGGCTTCCCCGTTGGTGGGACACTGGCCATCGCCGCAGAACTGCAGCTCGACTATACGTTCCTGCCGCTCGCCTTGGCGCAACGCCTCGCCCGAGCTTATGGCACGGATGCGGCGCTCATTCTTGGCGACGCCAAGGACATGGCGGATCTCGGCCCCGAGTTTGGCGCAGGGCTCACCGGTGCGGAGGTGCGCTGGCTGATGGAGCACGAATTTGCCCGAACGGCCGAAGACGTGCTCTGGCGGCGGAGCAAGCTGGGGCTGAGGCTCGACGTGGGGCAGGTGGCAAAGCTCGACGCGTGGATGGCGGCGCACGCCTAGGCGGCGCGGTTGCGCCGGTTGACCGGATCGGCCTCGGCTTCGGCCAAGAGCCACTCGCGGAAGAGGCGCGCATCGGGGTGTTCTGGACCTTCGGCGGGGCGGAGAAGATAGAAGGCCTCTTTCACCGGCAAAGCCAGATCGAAGGGCGCGACAAGGGTTCCAGCCGCCAGCTCGGCCGCGGTCATCGACGAGCGGCCAAGCGCGACACCGGCTCCACTTTTCGCCACTTCGAGAATCAGAAGCGAGGTGTCGAATTGCAGGCCTTGTCCGGCATTCACGCCCCGTGCGCCCGCCGCCTTGAGCCAGTCGGCCCAGCCTTCCTCGTACCCGATCACATGAAGAAGGCGGTGATGAGCCAGATCATCGGGCGTTTTGAGCCGTGTTGGGCCGCTGAGCAGGGCTGGCGCGCAGACGGGCGTGACGGTTTCATAAGTGAGCCTATCGGCCAAGAACCCAGCCCATTTGCCCGAACCATACTGGATATCCATGTCGAAACGGTCGGTGTCGAAACTGTCGCCCCAGACCGAGGAGACGAGGCGCACGGGCGTTTTGGGGTGCGCCTCAAGGAATCGGTGGAGCCGCGCGGCGATCCAATTGACGGAAAAACCGACAGCGGCACGAACTGTCAAAACCTCGCTACGACGATGGCCAAACACCTCTTCAGTGCCAGCGGCAAGGCGTTCGAACGCATCACGGACTTTGGGCAGATAGGCCTCACCGACGCGCGTTAGAACAAGGCTGCGCGGTTTACGGAAGAAGAGCGGCTCGCGCAGATGGTATTCAAGAAGTTTCACCTGCTTTGAGATGGCCGCCTGAGTTAGATTGAGCTCGGCGGCCGCATTGGTGAACGATAGATGCCGCGCCGAGGCCTCGAACGCGCGAAGCCAAGTCAATGGGGGAAGTTGCTGTGCCATGTCTAACGCACCTATTCCGAGAATCGGGTCATATGCGCCGATCTTATCGCTTGCGGCTTCGCGCCGAGGATCGTCAAATCCGACAAACCAAAGAACGGAGCCGTCAATGAATCCCGATCCCGCCACCCAGATGCGTCTTGGCTTCGATCCCGAGCGGCTTGGCCGGATTGACGGCTGGATGGCTGATCATGTGGCCTCGCGGAGGCTTGCCGGGCTCTCGGTTCAAATAACGCGCAGGGGCGAGGTCGCCTATCGCGGCATGGCGGGCCTGCGGGATGCGTCGGCCGGCCTTCCGGTCACCCGCGACACGATCTGGCGCATCTATTCGATGACCAAGCCGATCACGACGCTGGCGGCGCTGATGCTCTATGAAGAGGGCGCGTTCCAGCTCGATCAGCCGGTCGCGGACTTCATTCCCTCTTTCGGCGCACTGAAAGTCTGGAAGGGCGAGGGGCATCCCTTGAGCGAGGTCGAGGATCTTGAGCGGCCCGTCACGATCCATGACCTCATGACCCACCAGTCCGGCTTGGTCTATGAGGCCGCAGAAGGCAACGCGCTTGAGCGGGCGATGATCTCCGAGGGGTTGGATTTCAGCCGAACTGGCGACACGCTCGAAGCGGCGATCGAGCGGCTTGCCACCTTGCCTCTGGCTTTCCAGCCCGGCGCGCGCTGGCACTATGGCGTTTCCACCGATGTTCTGGGGCGGATTGTCGAAGTGATTTCGGGCCAAAGCCTTGCCGAATTTTTCGAGGAGCGCATTTTTGCGCCGCTCGGCATGGGCGAAACCGGTTTCTTTTTGCGGGATCCAGCCCTCAAGCGGCGAATGGCGGCGATCTATGGGCCGGGGCCGGATGGGTTCCAGCCTGTGCCTGAGCCCGCAAGCCAAAGGTATGATCCGGAGATGAAGCTCTTTGGCGGCGGCGGCGGGCTTTTGTCGACAGTCGACGACTATCAGAAATTCGCCTCGATGCTGCTTGCAGGCGGGCGCCACGCAGGCGGCAGGCTCATCGGGAGAAAGACCTTCGAGTTGATGACCCGCAACCACATGGGCGGCGATCTTGCAAGCCGCGGGCAAACGCATTTTGCCGAGACAGCGTTCCACGGGATCGGCTTTGGCCTCGGGGTTGCTGTGATGCTTGATCCGGCAAAGGCCAAGATCCTCGGCAGCCCCGGCGAGTTCAATTGGGGCGGTATGGCATCAACCGCATTCTGGGTCGATCCTGTGGAAGAAATGACGGTCATCTTGATGACCCAGCTATTGCCGTCAAGCACCTACACCTTGCGGCGGCAGTTGCGTGTTCTGACCTATCAGGCGCTTGTCTGAGCGCCATGACCCGATTCCGGTTCTGGCAAAGTCTCTAAATCGGTCATTTGTCTTGTCGGGGGCGGTTCCGGCAGGTTGCGCCAGAAATCAGCTTAATAGGCCGCCCGATGTTTACGATCTTTCCGACCGCCCGCCTGCGTCCCTCGCCCTTTTTTGAGGCAACCCTTGCCGACGGCCTTGCGGGCGCATCCATCTACAACCGCATGGTCATGCCCGCCAACTATGGCGATCGGGAGGCCGAATACTGGCGGCTGATCAATGGCGTTTCGATGTGGGATGTGGCGGTCGAGCGGCAGGTGCAGCTCACGGGCAAGGATGCCGGCAAGCTGGCGCAAATCCTCAGCCCGCGTGACCTGTCGAAATGCAAGGTGGGGCAGGGTAAATACGTCCCCCTCTGCAACCACGAGGGCGTTTTGATCAACGACCCGATCCTTCTGAAGCTTGACGAGGACCGTTACTGGTTCTCCATCGCCGACAGCGACATCTGGTTCTGGGCGCGGGCCATCGGCGCCGAACGTGGGCTGGATGTGAAGGTGACGGAGCCGGACGTCTCGCCGCTTGCCGTGCAGGGCCCCAAGGCTGAGGATGTGGTCGCCCATATCTTCGGTGACTGGGTGCGCGAGGTGAAATACTTCTGGTTCAAGGAGACTGAAATCAACGGCATTCCCGTGGCCGTTCAGCGCTCTGGCTGGTCCAAGCAGGGGGGCTTTGAGATCTACCTCAAGGACGGCTCCCGCGGCACCGAGCTTTGGAACATCGTCAAAGAAGCCGGCCAGCCCTACGGCATCGGCCCCGGCGCGCCGACCACGCCCGAACGGACCGAGAGCGGCCTTGTCTCCTGTGGCGGTGATACCGACGACACCACCAATCCCTTCGAAGTTCGTCTTGGCAAATACGTTGATCTCGATGTGCCCGACGATGTGGTCGGCATCAAAGCCCTGCGCCGGATCGCCGCCGAGGGGCCAAAGCGGCACCAGCTTGGTCTGATCCTCGAGGGCGAGACGCCCGCGCCGCTTGGCTTTGCTTGGGAAGAGATCACCAAGGATGGCCGCAAGGTGGGCGACATGACCAACTGTGTCTGGTCCTACCGGATGAAGCAAAACATCGGCTATGCGCTCATCGGAACCGATTGCCAGCCGGGCGAGACCGTCGAAATCCGCCGCAAGGGCGGGGCCGTGACGGCGCGGCTGGTGGAGCTGCCGTTCTTTTGAGGCCTCGTGACCTCGCCTGAAAACAGTGCTAGGGGCGGCGCATGACCCGCGCCGCCCAATTTGCCCAGACCCGCCGTGCCGCCCGCCTGTCCGTCGCTCCGATGATGGATTGGACGGATCGGCATTGCCGCTATGTGCACAGGCTCCTGAGCAGGAATGCGCTTCTCTATACCGAGATGGTGACGGCTCCGGCAGTGATTCATGGGGATCGGGATCGGCTTTTGGGATTTGATCAGGCCGAGCATCGTATTGCCCTGCAACTGGGCGGGTCGGACCCCGCGCAGCTGGCCGAGGCGACGAGGATCGCCGCCGGCTACGGCTATGACGAGATCAACCTCAATGTGGGCTGCCCCTCGGACCGGGTGCAATCCGGCTCTTTCGGCGCGGTCCTGATGGAAAGCCCCGGCCTCGTGGCCGATTGCGTGGCGGCGATGATCGCGGCGAGCCCCGTGGAGGTCACGGTGAAATGCCGGATCGGGGTCGACGATCAGGTGCCCGAAGAGATCCTGCCCGAGTTCCTCTCCCGTGTCGCGGCGGCCGGGGTCAATCGCTTCACGATCCATGCGCGCAAGGCCTGGCTTCAGGGGCTGAGCCCCAAGGAAAACCGCGAGGTGCCGCCGCTCGACTATGATCTCGTGTTCCGGATGAAAGAGCTCTTCCCGCATCTGCACCTGTCGATCAACGGCGGGATCGGCAGTCTTGAGGCGGCGGAGGCCTTCCTTGCCCGCGGCATCGACGGGGTGATGATTGGCCGTGCGGCCTATCATCAGCCTGCCGATATCCTCGCCGAGGCTGACCGGCGCATCTGGGGCGAGAATACAGGTCGCAGCGCGGGAGAGGTCGTGCGGGCCATGCTCCCCTATATCGAGGCGCATCTCGCCTCGGGCGGGCGGCTGCATCAGATCACCCGCCATATGCTTGGCCTTTTCCACGGACGCCCCGGCGCGCGGCACTGGCGGCGTGTTCTCAGTGAAGGGGCGCACGAGGATGGGGCAGGAACGGCGCTCGTCCTCAAGGCGCTGGCCGAGGTCGAGAGCGCATCCTTCGAAGCCTGATCCCTTGCGGGGGGCGGGGCGAACAGGCATCAATGCGCCAAACCGCTGGAGACAGATTTGGCCGACACCACCCTTTTGCTGACCATGGCCGCGATGCTTCTTGGGATCGGTGCCTTCGCCGGTGTCCTAGCCGGCCTTTTGGGCGTTGGCGGCGGCATCGTCCTTGTCATGGCTTTCTATTACGCTTTCTCCATCCTCGGCTATGAAAGCCCGCAGCTGATGCAGATGTGCCTTGCGACCTCGCTCGCCACGATCATCGTGACCTCGGTGCGCTCGGTGCTGGCGCATCATAAAAAGGGCGCGGTGGATTGGGACATCCTCAAAGGCTGGGCCATTGGCATCGCCGTGGGTGCGATAGTGGGGGTGGCGGTCGCTTCGTCGCTGCGCTCGACCGCGTTGCAGGCGATCTTTGGCATTCTCGCGATCATCGTCGGCCTCTATATGGCGCTGGGCAAGTCCCACTGGCGGCTGGGGAAGACGATGCCGATGGGGGTGAAGGGCTTTCTCATCTCGCCGGTGATCGGCTTCCTGTCGGTCCTAATGGGGATCGGCGGCGGCTCGTTCGGGGTGCCGACCATGAGCCTTTTCAACGTGCCGATCCACCGCGCGGTGGCGACGGCGGCGGGCTTTGGCGTGATCATCGCGGTGCCATCGGTGATCGGCTTCCTGCTGGTCGACATGCCTGAGGGTGCAACGCCGCCCCTGACCATCGGCTCGGTCAACTTCATCGCCTTCGGCCTCGTTATCTCGATGACGCTGATCACAGCCCCCTATGGCGCGGCGCTGGCACATAAGACCGATGCCACCCGTCTCAAGCGGATTTTCGGGGCGTTCCTCGTGCTCGTGGCGCTCAACATGCTGCGAAAGGCGCTGGGATGGTAAGTGCGGCGGAAGCGTATGACGCGGACGGCTTTGTCGTCCTTCCCAAGGACGCAAGGGTCGCCGCTTGGGCCGCTGCGGCTCTGCCAGAGGCGAAACGCTTGGCATCCGATCCAGAGTGGCAGGCCAAGTGGCTTCGGCATCGACAGACATGGTTTGTCGGCGTTGATGCCCTGCCGAATGACGAGAACGGCGCGATTGGGGGCGTGGCCCTTCAAGGCCCGTGGGAGGGGCTGACGCCTTGGATCACGCCCTTGCACAAAGCGCAGGTTTCGGTGGTCTATCCCGGCTATCCGCGCCGCGATGCGGACGAGAGCGAAGCCAACCATCGTTACCGGACCAAACGCGATGCGGCCCATGTGGACGGCATCCACGCCGAAGGCCCCGAGCGGCGCAGGTTTCTGCGCGAGGCGCACGCTTGGATTCTTGGCATCCCGCTCAATGCCGCCAAGGCCGCGCCTTTGGTCGTTTGGCCCGGCAGCCACGAGATCATGCGCGATGCCTTCATGTCGGCCTTTGCGGGTCTTCCGACATCGATGTGGGGCGAGATCGACCTGACCGAGATTTACACCGAGGCGCGGGCCGAGGTGTTCGAGACCTGCGAGCGGGTCGAGGTTCCGTTGGCGCTGGGCCAGTCGATCCTTGTGCACCGCCTGACGCTCCATGGTGTTGCCCCTTGGGGGCCGAAAGACAGCGCCCCGCCGGAAGGGCGCGTCATCGCCTAT
>JBFEXG010000257.1:0-3616 GCA_041546005.1 Paracoccaceae bacterium | reverse complement strand
GACGAGGCCTTCGACCGCGCTATCGAGGTCGGCGTCGTCGAAAACGATGTAGGGGGATTTGCCACCAAGTTCGAGCGTGAGGCCCTTTCCGGAACCTGCGGTCGCTTCCCGGATGCGGCGGCCGACGCCGGTCGAGCCGGTGAAGGCGATCTTGTCGATACCCTCGTGGGCGGTGATCATCTCGCCCACCGCGCCATCGCCGGTGACGATGTTGACGACGCCCTTGGGCAGGCCCGCCTGACGGCAGATATCGGCGAAGAGAAGGGCGGTCAGCGAGGTATATTCGGCGGGCTTCAGAACCACCGTATTGCCCATGGCCAGCGCCGGGCCGACCTTCCACGCGAGCATCAGGAGCGGGAAATTCCACGGGATGATCTGGCCGCAAACGCCGAGCGCCTCGCGGTTCGGCAATTCAGTGTCCATCAGCTGGGCCATGCCCGCGTGATAGTAGAAATGGCGCTGGGCGAGGGGGATATCGATGTCGCGGCTTTCGCGGATCGGCTTGCCGTTGTCGAGGGTTTCGAGCACCGCGAAGAGGCGCGAATGCTTTTGCAAAAGGCGGGCGATGGCATAGAGGGCGCGGGCGCGGGCATGGGCATCCTTGGCCCATTTGGCTTGCGCCTTGCGGGCGGCGCGGACGGCGGCGTCGACATCGGCTTGAGTGGCTTGGCTGATATGCGCCAAGACCTCGCCTGTGGCGGGGTTTTTCGAGGCAAAGGTCTCGCCGGGGGCGGTGAAGGTGCCGTCGATGAAATGGCCGAACCGGTCGCCCATATCGACGAGCCACGCCAGCGCCTCGGCGGCGCTTTCGGGGGCGGGACCATAGTCCATCGTGTCGAAGATTTCCTTGACGGTCATGCGCTTATCCCATCGCGTGGCGCCACTGGGCCGAATAGGCGCCGGTGACGTAATGTTCGAGTTGCCGTTCGATATCGCCCAGAAGGCTCGAGGCGCCGAAGCGGAAGAGATCGGGCTGAAGCCAGCGGTTGCCCAGCTCGTCCTTCATCATCGAGAGATAGACGAGCGCATCCTTGGCCTTGGAGATGCCACCTGCGGGCTTGTAGCCGACCTTAAAGCCGGTGCGGGCCTCATAGTCGCGGATGGCGCGGATCATGGTGAGCGAGACGGGTAGGGTCGCGTTGATCGGTTCCTTGCCGGTCGAAGTCTTGATGAAATCGGCGCCGGCCATCATGCAGATGAGGCTCGCGCGGGCGACGTTGCGCAGGGTGCCAAGCTCGCCCGTGGCGAGGATCGCCTTCACATGGGCATCGCCGCAAGCCTCGCGCATTTCGCGCATCTCGTCGTAGAGCGCCTGCCAGTTCTGGGTCAGGACATGGCGGCGCGAGATGACGATGTCGATCTCCTTGGCGCCCGCGGCCACGCTTTCGCGGATCTCCTGAATGCGCAGGTGATAGGGCGAAAGGCCGGCCGGAAAGCCCGTCGAGACAGCGGCGACGGGGATGTTGGTGCCTTCAAGCGCACGCACGGCGGCGGGGACCATATCGTGATAGACGCAGACCGCGCCAACGGTCAGACCGTTCATCCCAAGCTTGTTCAGAAGCGCGGGGGCGACCGGCTGACGGGCCTTTGCACAAAGGCGCTTCACGCGGCCTTCGGTGTCGTCGCCCGAAAGGGTGGTGAGGTCGATCAGGCTGATCGCTTTCAAAAGCCAAGCGGCCTGGAATTCCTTCTTCACCGAGCGGCGGCCCGGCAGGGTCGCAGCGCGGCGTTCGATGGCGGAAGTGTTGGCCTGAACCGAAGCGACCCAATCGAGATCAAGCTCCATGCCCTCGTTGCGGGGCAGGTGCAGCTGGGGCAAATGGGCCGTTGTCGTGACGGCCGAAGGGTTAGTCGCTTTGGTTTCCAAGATGGCCTCCCGCAGGTGCGGCTAGCTTCACATGCGGCAAGGCTATTGGCAAGGTTTGACCACTTGGTCAAACTCTTTATGCGGGCTGAACCAGATTCCGCTGAAACCGCTTGCGAAACTGGTGCGGGGTCTCGCCGTGGTGGGCGCGAAAGAGCTTGTGGAAGTGGCTCAGGTTCGGGATGCCGCAATCGGCCGCGATCTCGGGGAGCGGGTCTTCGGTGCCGCTGAGGCGGCGGGCGGCGAAATCCATCCGCAGGGCGTTGATAAACTCCGAGGGGCTTTGCCCGAGATAGCGCCGCGCGGTCCGGCTGACATGCGGATGGGCGCGACCGGTCAGGCGCACGAAACCGGCGGCTCCTTGCCGGAAAATCGCAGGGTCTTGGGCGGCAAGGCAAGCCTCGGCGAGCCATGCGGGCGGCGGCTCGATCGGCGTTTCGGGAAGGGCGTCTTGCACCAGTTCGGCGCAGAGCGGCAGGAGGAAGGCTTCGGCCTCGAGTGCAGTTCTGGACGCGCGCTCGAGGCGCAGGGCGGCGCGGTTGAGCTCGGCCAGTTTGCGCATGTCGCGCTTGACGATGACCGGCTCGGCCGCGTCCGACCAGAAGAGTTGGCCGGCAAGTTCGGGATGGCGTTGGGCAAGACCCGCAACGATATCAGGGTGAAGAGTGACGCTGACAACCATCGCCTCCTCGCCGACGCCCTGCAATGCATGGGCATGGTCGGGCCGGACGAACAGAAGGTCGCCTTCGGTCAGAGTGATTTTCCGATCCGGCAGAACTTGCCGGACCTTGCCGTTCTGGACCCAGAGTAGCTCGGGGAAATCGTGATCATGCAGAGCCTTGGGGCGGCTATTGGCAAGGCTGGCGCGGGCGATGTGATAGGCTGCGCCGTCTTGGAGAATATCTTGATGGTTCAAGGTGATCCGAAGCATGACTTTCCCCTAGCACATGAGGCTGCGAGGTCGCTTTGCCAACTTGCCGCAGGGCAGCATTCTGCCGATGCTGGGCGTGACCTTGCGCGAAATTCAGGCTAGAGCACAGCAAACGCCCCCAAAAAGGACCAGCCATGACCTTTGATCGCCGCATCAAGATTGCCCCTTCGATCCTCTCGGCCGATTTCGCCAATTTCGGCGCTGAGATCCGCGCTATTGAAGCCGAGGGCGCAGATTGGGTCCATGTCGATGTGATGGACGGGCATTTCGTGCCGAACCTGACCTTCGGTCCGCCGGCGGTCAAAGCCTTTCGCCCGCATGTGAAGACCTTCATGGATGTGCATCTGATGATCGCGCCGGTCGATCCCTATATCGAGGCCTATGCCGAGGCAGGGGCCGACATGATCACCGCCCATATCGAGGCAGGCCCGCATATCCACCGGACCATTCAGGCGATCAAGGCGACCGGAAAGATGGCGGGCGTTTCACTCAATCCGGGGACCCCCGCTGAGGGCATCGAGCACCTTCTCGACCTTGTGGACATGGTTCTGGTGATGAGCGTGAACCCCGGCTTTGGCGGGCAGAAGTTTATCCCCTCAGCCGTGGACAAAGTCCGCAAGGTGCGCGAGATGATCGGCGACCGCGAGATCATGATTCAGGTCGATGGCGGGGTTGATCCTGTCACCGTTGGCCCGCTGGTGGCCGCTGGCGCCGATTGCTTTGTAGCGGGATCGGCGGTGTTCAAGGGCGGTTCGGTGTCGAACCCCTCGGTCTATGGTGAGAACATTCGCGCCATCCGCGCCGCCGCAGAAGCGGCGCGT
>JBFEXG010000260.1:0-3581 GCA_041546005.1 Paracoccaceae bacterium | reverse complement strand
GTCATCGCCTCGGGCGGGGTCTCGTCACTCGCCGACCTCATCGCGCTGCGGGATACCGGCGTCATTTCCGGTGCCATCTCCGGCCGCGCCCTCTATGATGGGGCGATCGACCTCGCAGCGGCGCTCAAAGCGCTGAAGGGCTAATCCATGCTCAAGACCCGCATCATCCCCTGCCTCGACGTGGCCGACGGCCGCGTGGTCAAGGGCGTTAACTTCGTCGATCTGATCGACGCGGGCGATCCAGTCGAGGCGGCAAAGGCCTATGACGCGGCGGGGGCGGACGAACTCTGCTTTCTCGACATCCACGCCACCCACGAAAACCGCGGCACGATGTTTGATCTGGTGACCCGCACCGCCGAGGCCTGCTTCATGCCACTCACCGTGGGCGGCGGCGTGCGCACCCATCAGGATGTGCGCAACCTCCTTCTTGCCGGCGCCGACAAAGTCTCGTTCAATTCCGCGGCCGTGGCCGATCCCAACGTGCTGACCGAGGCCGCCGAACGCTTCGGCTCGCAATGCATCGTCTGCGCCATCGACGCCAAGACGGTCGAACCGGGCCGCTGGGAAATCTTCACCCACGGCGGGCGCAAAGCCACCGGCATCGACGCGGTGGAGTTTGCCATCACCGCCGCCGAAAAAGGCGCAGGCGAAATCCTCCTGACCTCGATGGACCGCGACGGCACGAAGGCGGGCTTCAACCTGCCCCTCACACGCGCCATTGCCGATGCCGTAAATATCCCCGTGATCGCCTCGGGCGGCGTCGGCACACTTGATCACCTTGTCGAAGGCGTGACCCAAGGCCATGCCTCGGCCGTCCTTGCCGCCTCGATTTTCCACTTCGGAACTTATACGATTGGCGAAGCCAAGGCGCATATGGCCGCCGCCGGCATACCGATGAGGCTCTGATGTCACTCGAAAAACTTAGCCAGACCATCGCCGCCCGAAAGGGTGCCGATCCTTCGACCAGCTGGACCGCCAAGCTCCTCGCCGCCGGCCCCGAGAAATGCGCCGAGAAATTCGGCGAAGAGGCGGTCGAGGCGATCATCGAAGCGGTCAAGGGCGACAAGGCCCGCCTCACCTCCGAAGCCGCCGACGCGCTCTATCACCTCCTCGTCATGTGCGCCGCCCGCGACGTGTCGCTCGCCGATATCGAAGCCGAACTCGCCCGCCGCGAGGCGCAATCCGGCCTGGCAGAAAAAGCTTCGCGCTCCTGATTTCTTTTGGCCTGAAATACTCCGGGGTCCGGGGCGGAGCCCCGGCCCACGCCGGCTCTCACCGCGCAGCCGATCACAGCTTCGAGCTGATGATCCCGGTATTGAAGCCGCCCATCCGCAGTTCACCAAAGAGCCGCTGGTATTCGATCTTGGGGCAGCGGTTTTCGACGACGCGCACGCCCCGCGCCTCGGCCATAGCGCGCGCCTCCGCGCTTTCAACGCCAATCTGCATCCAGACGGCCTTGAGATTGGGCCATCTCTGAAGCGCTTCTTCAACGATTTCAGGGACAGCCTCGGACCGCCGGAAGATATCCACCATATCGACCTCATCCGGAACCGCCGTGAGATCGTGATAGACGGTCTCGCCAAAAAGGGTCTGACCCGCGAGCCCCGGATTGATCGGGATCACGCGATAGCCTTTAAGGCCCAGATAACGGGCAACGAAATAGGACGGCCGAACCGGATTGGCGGAAATTCCGACCACCGCAACGGTTTTCACATCATTTAGTAGATTACGCAGGAAAACGTCAGAATAGCTCATAGCCCTCAATAGCCTACATCAAGACAACAAAAAAGCGCCCGGAGGGAGCCCGGGCGCAAGTGTGGAACGAGGGACAGAAGCATACCCGCGGGTGTTCCAGCGTCGCGGGGCTGATACAGAAGATAGACCGTCTGCACGCACTCCCAAGACCCTCTCAAACAATTGTGAACAAACGCTCACCGCCGTGATCTCAGCCGCGCGCGGCATAAAGCGCCACCGCGGCGGCGTTCGAGACGTTGAGCGACCCGAATCCACCCGCCGCATTGATCCGCACCAGCGCGTCGCAAGTCTCCCGGCTCTTGTCGCGCAGGCCCGGCCCTTCGGCCCCCATGACGAGGGCCACCGGCCGATTGCGCTTGCCTTCGATTGCTTCCTCGATCGTCTGCTCGGCCTCGCCATCGAGGCCCAACACGAGATAGCCGAGCTTCTTCAGCTCCTCCATCGCTTCCGCGAGGTTGCGAATCCGAAGGTAGGGTTGCCGCTCGAGCGCGCCGCTTGCTGTCTTTGCCAAAGCTCCGGTTTCAGGCGCCGAATGCCGTTGGACACCAACCACGGCCCGCGCGCCAAAGACCTCGGCCGAGCGCAGGATCGCGCCGACGTTGTGGGGATCGGTCACCCGGTCGAGCAAAACGATGCGCGGCGGCATCGGCCCCTCGCCCAGCGCCACATCTTCAAGGCTGCCCCAGTTCAAGGGCTTCACCTCGAGCGCTGCGCCCTGATGCACCGAATCCGCGCTGATCGGGGCCGCGAATTTGCGTGGGTCGGATATCTCCGGCTCCATCCCGCTCGCCGCGATGGCATCAGCCAGCTTGGCCTCGGCGTTCTTCGTCACCACGAGGCGCAAACGTTCGCGCCGCGGGTTCATCAACGCGTCGCGCACCGCATGAAGGCCGAAGAGCCAGACGGTCTCGGCCGCAGCCGCCCGCTTGGCCTGTTCCTTTTCGACGACCCACTTGGGCTTCTTCATGGCGCTCTCCTTCGTCTTGTCCCTCAATGGCTCTGCCACGGGCCGGAGGCAAGCGCGATCTGGCGTGTGAGGGGCGGGATTTTCCTGTTGACGCCCCCTGCCGCGCATCATATTCACCCCCTCGCAAACGGGCCCACGGGCCGGTTTCGGGCGACGAGCTGCAAGGTGCGGCAGCGGACTGTAACTCCGCCGGGGAGACCCATGCCTGGTTCGATTCCAGGGTCGCCCACCATTCCCCTTCCCTCTCTGCAAACCCTTGCACCCAAATTTGGGATTGCGAATACGCGTCTCCTGCCGTCTTCTTCCCCCTGACCATCGGGGAGGACAGAATGCTCGAAAAACGCCACTGGGTTCCGGCCGCCAGCGAGGCGCGGGTGATGGAGATCGCTTCGCGCGTGGCCAAGGCCTCGCCCACCGAGAATGCCGCGCGGATCGAGGCTTTGGCGGTGGAGAACCTCGACATTCACGAGCGCGAGTGTTTCAACCTCAACCCCGCGACCAACGTGATGAGTCCCCGCGCCGAGGCGCTTCTGGCGTCCGGCATCGGCTCGCGCCCCTCGCTCGGCTATCCGGGCGACAAATACGAGATGGGGCTTGAGGCCATCGAAGAGATCGAGGTGATCTGCGCCGAGCTTTGCGCCGAGGTTTTCGACGCGAAATACGCCGAGATCCGGGTGCCTTCGGGCGCTATCGCCAATCTCTTTGGCTTCATGGCGATATGCCAGCCGGGCGACACGATCATTGCCCCACCGCCGAAGATCGGCGGCCATGTGACCCATCACCCGGACGGATGCGCCGGGCTCTACGGCCTGAAGACCTTGAACGCTCCGGTCGATGAAGATGGCTATTCGGTCGATGT
>JBFEXG010000341.1:0-2432 GCA_041546005.1 Paracoccaceae bacterium | reverse complement strand
GGTGGTCCCGCGCGCTTTGCCCGAGAAGATATTGATGAGCCCCTCATAGGCCGCATAGCTCGCCCGCTCGTCGATATAGGCGGCGGCCTTCCAGTTGCCGCGCCCCATCTTGCCGGGGATCTCGAGAAGCAGGCCCACATTGAGCCCGCTCAGATCCTCGTCGCCATAGTGGCCGCTGTCGATGCGGATGCCCGCCCAACCCATGCAATAGCCCTCGGTCGGCGGGTGATCGCCAAGGCTGATCACGCAGGGGCAAAAGACGGTGCAGTTGCAGTTGAGGATCAGCTCGCCCTTGATCGCCCAAGGCACGGTGCCCGCGGTCGGCGTTGCGGCCGGATGGCGGCTCGAGATCTTGGCCGGAGCGGCAATCTTGTCGGAAGCCATGAAATATCCTTTCGTTCAGAAGATCAGTGTATAGGCGGCAGCCGCCAGAAGCGCAAAGCCCGCAGGCCGCGTCAGAGGGCGGCCCAAATCGGGAAGTTTCTCAAGGGTCATGAAAAGCGTCGCCGCCCCCATCCACAGAAGGTTCATGGTGCCGCCGACGAAACCCAGAAGCATCAAGGCCCAGCAACAACCGAGGCAAATCGCTCCAAGCTCAAGCCCCATCTTGAAGGCGGGCCCCGCGCCGGGCTTCCAGCGCTCCATGAAAAAGGTCATCGGCATCCGGCATTTCGACAAGCAGGCGGCCTTCAGGACCGAGAACTGATAAAGCCCTGCCCCAGCTAGCAGCGCCGCGGTCAGGATCGGCGATAGGCTCGCGCCTGCCGGTGTCAAAAGCCCGCGTGTTGCCAAGAGCCATTGCAGCCCCGCCCCAAAAACCGACGCACCGCTCCACACGACCAAATAGCCACCGATAAGCGCCGCCAAACCGCGCCCGTCGCCCGCCCCGGCGCTGCGCAGATCGTCATAGGTCTGCGCGGCAGGCACAAAGGTCGGCAGCATCATCGCCGAAGACATGAGCGCCCACATGAGAAACAGGGCCACAGGGCTCGCCTCGGCAGCGGAAAGACACAAAGTCTCCCAATAGCTCGCCGGCATCGACCCAAGATCGGCTCCCGGTAGCCGCGCCGCCATCAGCGCCACCGCCCCCCAGGCCAGAAGGATCGCACCATAAAAGCCGAGCCACGCCAGCCCACGCCCCGAAAGCGGCAGTCGGAATATGGCGCGTGCGCGGTCCATGCCGCTCCTCCCTCGATGGTCAGGGCGAAATTCGGCTCTCCCCCGGCAAATGTCAAACCTCACGGGCACGACTATTTTCAGCCCTCAGCCCTTCTTTTGGCGGCAAATACTCCGGGGGAGACGCCCATCAGGGCGGCGGGGGCAGAGCCCCCTCTTGCTCCGGCGCCAGCGCGCGACTATCTAAGAGATGTCTCGCAAGAGACTATGGACATAAACGCGCCTGTAATAAGCGGATCGGACCCGGGGGCGGTACCCGGCGGCTCCACCAAAAACCCTTCATTGGGGGCAAATGGGGCCGAAACAGGATCGACGAACGTGTAAAGAGGATGGCTTTGTCCCGGTGAGCTACCACCGTTATCGGTGCAAAACGTACAGTTGCCAATGACAACCGTGCTCCGGTCGCTCTCGCCGCTTAATGCGGTGCGAAAAGCCGAAAACTAAGCCCTTGCGCCTAGCAGCGTAAGGCGGGGTTCGCAGGCACCTGGCAACAGAAGCCTGCACTTCCCCCCCATCCGCTCTTGATCTGTTGCCGCGCCCCATGCGCTATGGCGGCATGACCTTCTCCGACCTCTTCCGCACTTTTGCCCGTATCGGCCTTCTGTCCTTCGGCGGACCGGCGGCGCAAATCGCGCTGATGCACCGCGAACTGGTCGACGAGCGCAAGTGGCTCACCGAAGCCGAATTCCTCCGCGCCTTGTCCTTCTGCATGATGCTCCCCGGTCCCGAGGCGATGCAGCTCGCGACCTATGCCGGCTGGAAATTGCGCGGCCTCTCCGGCGGGACCATCGCGGGGCTGCTCTTCGTCCTGCCGGGGGCCGCGGTGATTGCCGCGCTGGCGCTGCTCTACCTCTCCTTCGGAGACCAGCCGCTCGTCCGCGCCGCCTTCGTTGGCGTGAAAGCGGCGGTGATTGCCATTGTCCTCGAGGCGCTCCTGCGAATCTCCAAGCGCGCGCTGAAAGGCCACCTGCACTACGCGCTGGCCGGGGCCGCCTTCGTTGCGCTGGCCGTGTTTAACCTGCCCTTCCCTCTGGTGATCGTCGTTGCCGGTCTGATCGGGGCGGTCGCCGCTCAGCAGACAAACGCCGCAGCCCTGCCCGCCCCTGCGCCGGGCCGGGCGCTCCGTGTCGCCGCCATTGCGGGTGCGCTCTGGGCCGCCCCCCTTCTCGCAGCCAAAGTCGCCGGAGCCACTTTCCTCACCGAAATCGGCCTCTTCTTTTCCAAACTCGCCGTGGTGACCTTCGGCGGGGCCTATG
>JBFEXG010000304.1:0-2935 GCA_041546005.1 Paracoccaceae bacterium | reverse complement strand
TTTTGTTGCCTGATGACGATGGAGAGATGGATGTCACGGCAGATGACCGGCGCAAGGATGGTGGTGCAGGCGCTCAAGGATCAGGGCGTCGAGGTGGTATTCGGCTACCCCGGCGGCGCCGTGCTTCCGATCTATGACGAGATCTTCCAGCAGAACGACATCCAGCACGTCCTTGTGCGCCATGAACAAGGCGCGGTTCACGCCGCCGAAGGCTATGCCCGTTCGACCGGCAAGCCGGGCGTTGCGCTCGTGACCTCTGGCCCCGGTGCCACCAACGCGGTCACCGGCCTGACCGACGCGCTGATGGATTCGATCCCGATCATCGTCCTGACCGGTCAGGTGCCGACCTTCATGATCGGTGCAGATGCCTTCCAAGAGGCTGATACCGTCGGCATCACCCGTCCCTGCACCAAGCACAACTGGCTGGTGAAAGAGACCGACAAGCTGTCTTCAACCCTGCACGAAGCCTTCCACGTCGCCACTTCCGGCCGCCCCGGCCCTGTGCTGATCGACATCCCCAAGGACGTCCAGTTCGCCACCGGCACCTATACCGAGAAGAAACAGCTCAAGTCGCGCTACCAGCCAAACGTGAAGGGCGATCTCGATGCCATCACCGATCTGGTGAAGGCGATGGAAAAGGCCAAGCGGCCGATCTTCTATACCGGCGGCGGCGTCATCAATTCCGGCCCCGCGGCGAGCCAGCTCCTGCGCGAGCTGGTCGATGCGACCGGCTTCCCGATCACCTCGACGCTCATGGGCCTCGGCGCCTATCCGGCTTCGGGCAAATCCTGGGTCGGGATGCTCGGGATGCACGGGCTTTATGAGGCCAATATGGCCATGCACGATTGCGATCTGATGATCTGCATCGGCGCGCGTTTCGACGACCGGATTACCGGCCGCGTCGATGCCTTCAGCCCGAAATCGAAGAAGGCCCACATCGATATCGACGCCTCCTCGATCAACAAGGTGATCCGCGTCGATATCCCGATCCTCGGCGACGTGGCCCATGTGCTTGAGGATATGCTCAAGATCTGGAAATCGCGCGGCCGCGTGACCGACCGGGAAGCGGCCGCCAAATGGTGGAAACAGATCGACGAGTGGCGGGCTGTGAAATGCCTGACCTATCGCAACTCAGACAAGGTCATCAAACCGCAATACGCGCTCGAGCGTCTCGAAGCCCTGACCAAGGACAAAGATCGCTATATCTGCACCGAAGTGGGCCAGCATCAGATGTGGGCGGCTCAATTCCTGAACTTTGAGGATCCCAACCGCTGGATGACCTCGGGTGGCCTTGGCACCATGGGCTATGGCTTCCCCGCCTCGATCGGCGTGCAGATGGCCCATCCCGATGCCCTTGTCATCAACGTCGCGGGCGAAGCGTCGTGGCTGATGAATATGCAAGAGATGGGCACCGCGATCCAGTATCGCCTGCCGGTCAAGCAGTTCATCCTCAATAACGAGCGCCTCGGCATGGTCCGCCAGTGGCAGCAGCTTCTGCATGGCGAGCGCTATAGCCATTCGTGGTCCGAGGCGCTGCCTGATTTCGTCAAACTGGCCGAAGCCTTTGGCGGCAAGGGCATCCGCTGCAGCGACCCCAAGGACCTCGACGATGCGATCATGGAAATGCTGGCCTATGATGGCCCGGTGATCTTCGACTGCCTCGTGGAAAAGCACGAGAACTGCTTCCCGATGATCCCGAGCGGCAAGCCGCACAACGAAATGCTTCTGGGCGACGCCTCGACCGAAGGCGCCATTCAGGCCGGCGGCGCGGTGATGGTCTGACCGGCCCGACAACGATTGAACGGATAGAGCAATGTCTGCACTGAAAATCAAAAAAGGCGCCTCGAGCCACTCGGCCTATGATCTGCGCTCCACCTTCGGAGACGAGATCGAACGGCATACGCTGGCGGTTCTCGTGGAAAACGAGCCCGGCGTTCTGGCCCGCGTGATCGGCCTCTTCTCGGGGCGTGGCTATAATATCGAGAGCCTCACCGTGGCCGAGGTTGACCATCAAGGCCATCGGAGCCGCATCACCATCGTGACCTCCGGCACGCCGCAGGTGATCGTTCAGATCAAGAATCAGCTCGGCCGGATCGTTTCGGTCAACGAGGTGCACGACCTCACCGTCGAAGGCCCCTCGGTCGAGCGCGAGCTTGGCCTTCTGAAGGTTGCAGGCAAGGGCGATGCCCGTGTCGAGGCGCTGCGGCTTGCTGATATCTTCCGCGCCAGCGTGGTCGACTCGACCCTTGAAAGCTTTGTCTTCGAGATCACCGGCACGCCGGAAAAGATCGACGCCTTCGCCGATCTCATGCGCCCGCTCGGCCTCATAGAGGTTGCCCGTACCGGCGTGGCTGCCCTCGCCCGCGGCGCCAACTAGGCCCCCCATGTCGCGCCGGAGCGGACCAAGGTCGCCGGCGCGCATTTTTTCGCAAGTCAAACTCTCTTAGGCTGGCGCAAATCGCCGCCTTGGGAGGGTTTCATGGCCAAAGACCAGACTTTCGACGATCTCTCGGCCGTTCGCCGCCCGGTCGAGACAGCCAACGGTCTGCCAAACGCGCATTATATCGACCCCGCGATGTGGGAAGAGGAAAAGCACGCCGTCCTCTTTGCCAACTGGGCGGGGCTGGCAGTGGCCTCCGAGGTGCCCGAGCCGGGCGATGCCAAGCCGATCGAGTTTCTCGGTATCCCCCTCCTCCTCCTGCGTGGTCGCGATGGCGTAGTGCGGGTCTTTGAAAACATCTGCCGCCACCGCGGCATGATCCTTGTCTCCGAGCCAAAGAAGATCGAAGGCGCGATCCGCTGCCCCTATCATTCCTGGTGCTACGGCACCGATGGCCGCCTTGTCTCGACCCCCCACGTCGGCGGGCCGGGGCACAACACACACGAGGCCATCGTCCGCGAAAACCTCGGGCTGAACGAAGTGCGCAGCCATATC
>JBFEXG010000037.1:0-13228 GCA_041546005.1 Paracoccaceae bacterium | reverse complement strand
GAAAGCGGATCGCCCTTCAGCGGGTCGGCGCCACAGGTCAGAACCATCGCGTCGGGCGCAAAGGCCCGTGTCATTGGTAGGATTGCCTCGTCGATCAGGCGATCGAACTCAGTGTCATTGAGCCTGCGCGGCACGGGGATATTGCGGGCATAGCCCCCCGCCACATCGCCCAGCTTGCCGGTGAAGGGCCAGCGGTTTTCCTCGTGCATCGAGATCGTCATCACCCGCGGATCATCTGCAAACGCGGCTTCGACGCCATCGCCGTGATGCGCGTCGAGGTCGATATAGATCACGCGTTTCTTGCCGTGATCGAGCAGCGTCAGGATCGAGAAGACCGGATCGTTGAAGTAGCAAAATCCATTGGCGCGGTTTGCCATTCCGTGATGCGTTCCACCCGCGGGATGAAAGGCCACGCCGCGCTCTAGGGCGGCTTCCGCGGCAAGGATCGAGCCGCCGACCGAGGTCGAGGCGCGTTCATAGAGGCCGGCAAAGACCGGGTTTTCCATGGTCCCAAGATTGTATTGCTCGCGGACCTCGGGGCTGACGCGCCCCGCTGCCTCTGCCTCGCGAATGGCGGCAACATAGTCAGGCGAATGAAAGCGCTGGATCGTTTCAAGGCTCGCTTGCGGGCTTTGAAGATAGGGTGCTTCGTCGGTAAACCAGCCCAGCATTTCCGAAACAGTCATCACCGGTCCGACGCGGGCTATCGCAAGGGGATGGTTCCCCCGATACCCTGTCGCCCGGTAGATTTCAGAACTGATGAATGCGGGTGCCATCGGCCCTTTCGAGTCTGTTTTCCTGTTCGCGCAGCCGCCTGATATCGACTCGTTTAAATATTCTGTTTTTTTGTTGTGTTGGCAACGGATTTGTCTGGAGATGCCCGCGAATGGCGCTTTTGGCGCGGCCTAGCTGGCCGCTGGTCGTCTTTCCAAGCGGAAGAACAAAACCAAACCTGCAAGCCCCGCCGCAGAGGTGGCCACCCCAAAAACCAACGCCGCGGCGGTATTGCCTGCCCGGTCGGCCAATAGGCCTCCGATATAGGGGCCAAGCATCATCAGGGCGTAGTAGATCGAGTAATAGACACCCATTCCAAAAACCCTTGATTGCGGGGCGAGGAACCGTGATGGCAGCGCGACAACCGGCCCCCCTGCGAAACCAAAGAGGAACAGCGCGGCGGTCAGAATATAGGGTGCCATCCAAGCCGGAAGCGCGAAGACCGCCATAACCAGCAGGCAGAAACTGAGCATCCCGACGGCAATAACAACGCCGGGGCGGCCGGTCCGGTCGCTGACCATGCCGCCGCCCGGAATCGAGACCGCGAGCGTCAACATGAAAATCCCAGTCATAGATCCCGCCGCCGCGAGGCCAAAGCCGCGCTCTGACAGGAAAGCAGGCCCAAAGCTGTAGATCATGGCAAGGGCGACGTTATAGAGCGCCCAGATCAAAGCGCTGAGAAACAAGGGGGTAAATGGAAAGCGGGCGACCCGGACTTCGGTATCTCGGGCCGCGGCGGCCTCGGCGGGCTGATAGATCGTGAAGAACAACGCAGCCCCAAGGGCGATCACCGACAGAACCGTCGCCCATCCGAGCCAAAGCCCTCCTAACTGTTCCGCAAGCGGCAAGACGATCAGCGCCACCGCAATCCCGATCGGCCAGGAATTGATGAACAGCGCCATTGCTGTCGATATTTCGCGACCCGAGAACCAGTCGACCACCATCTTGGTCATGACGATGTTGATCACCACGCCGCCGATCCCGCTTAGCACGCGCCCGACAGACAAAAGCCCATAGCTTGGAGCGAGAGCGATGATGAGCCCTCCCGCCAGCATCAAAAGCATCGACCAGCCTATGATCCTCCGGTCGCCCAGCATCCCGGCAACCGCCCCGCCGGGGATTGCCACGATCATTCCCGGCCCGAGGTAAAGCCCAACCAGCAAGCCGATCTGGCCTAGACTCAGGCCATGTTGTGCGGTCAGGGCTGGGGCGAGTGCGCCCACCGACTCAAACTGAAACGCCATGGCAAACCGAGCCATGAACAGGACGGCAAGAATGGTCCAACGACTCGGCATGTTTTCCCCCATTTGAGGGAGGAAAGTATCACCGGAAACCACGACGCAAGCGAAACTTGCGAAACCTGAAAATATCAGACCAAATGAACCTTGGGTGTCGGGGCATTGTGACACGCGGCCTGCGCTGTTATGCGGGCCCGACCGCAACGGGTAGGACGATGCTTTTGGGAACCGAAGAGCAGGGCAACCGGCCCCTCACCGCGATCAGGGATTGGGTGCAGGGGCAATTCAACCACGAAGTTTCATCGGGAAAAGACCGCTTCATGGCGCGTCTGTTCACCGAAATGCTGGATGTGGGTTTCCTGCGTCATCTTTGGACCAATGAAGGCGAGATCGCGCCAGGTGTCTGGCGGTCGAACCATCCGGGCCGACGCCGGATGAAGGGCTATGCCAAGCGCGGCATTCGCACCGTGCTCAACCTGCGCAACGATACCCGGAAATCCCCCTGCAAACTCGTCCGGAATGACTGCGAAGATAACGGCATGACCTATGTCAGCTATCCGATGGCGCCGCGTCATGCCCCGAAGGCCGAGGTGCTTCTTGGGCTGATCGAGCTTTTCCCGAAGTTGGAGAAGCCCGTTCTCATTCATTGCAAATCTGGGGCCGACCGCACCGGCCTTGCCGCAGCGCTCTGGCTTCTAACGCAGGAAGGGGCCAGCTTGGCCGAGGCGCGCCGTCAGCTGTCGCTGGAATACCTGCATTTCCGCGAGTTCGAGACGGGCGTTCTCGATGCGGTGCTTGATCTTTATGCTGAAGAGGGTCGCGGGCGCAGTTTCGTAGATTGGGTTCGCACAGGCTATGAGCCACTGGCGGCCAATTTCAGGGCACAGTCGGTTTCTTCCGGTCTTGGCCAGATGGAAAAGCTCGACATCCTGCGTGCCGGCCTGTGGCGCTATGCCCAATACCGCGAGGCAGTCTGGCACAAGAGTTACGAGGGCCCCTATACGACCGACCGCGAGCGCCGCCGGGCGCGATTCTTCGTGAACTGGGTCGATCACGGCATCCTGCGGACCTTTTGGCACAATCAGGCTGAAATCGGCCCCGGCATCATTCGATCGAACCACCCCAACGAAAAGCGTTTGCGGCGTATGGCGACCGAGGGGTTGAAGACGGTGATAAACCTTCGGGGCGCGTCGATGCAGCCGCAGTATCTTCTTGAGAAAGAGCTTTGCGACGAGCTGGGGCTAGAGCTTGTCGATATTCCGATGGCCGCGACCGCCGCACCTTCGGCTACGAGTATTCTGAAGGTCCTCGACACTCTCGAAAACTGTGAGAAGCCCGCCTTGATCCACTGCAAATCCGGCGCCGACCGTACGAGCATTGCCGCCGCCCTCTGGCTTCTCGATCAAGGGGCGCCGATGGCTGAGGCTCGGGCGCAGATGTCGATCCGCTACATCCATCTCAAGAGCAGCGCCAAAGGCGTGCTCGACGCGGTCCTCGACGATTTCGAGACCGCAAACGTGGGCGGTTCGGTCAGTGTGCGCGAGTGGCTCAAGGACGGGTATAATCCCGAGGCCATTACCGAAAGGTTCCGCCGCCAGCGCGCGAAGAGTTGAGCAGGGCAGGGTGATCCCCTATGACGGGCGGATCAGGGGGAGGAGCCCGCTTTGAAGCGCATCGCTGCGATCACATCGGTTCGGAACGACACGATGTTCCTCGAACGCTGGATCGCGCATTACGGCGCGGCCTTTGGACCTGAAAACCTGCACGTCATCATCGACGGGATGGATCAGCCAGTGCCGCCGCCGGAAAGCGGTGTGAATGTGATCCGTGTCGACTATGTCCCCCGCTCGGTCGTGGCCGGCGACAAGGAGCGCGCCCGCCGCGCCTCGGCCATTGCCAGCGAGCTTTTGAAATCGGTCGATCTCGTGATCGGGACAGATGTGGACGAGTTCTTGATCGTCGATCCGGTGCTGGGGGTGAGCCTCGCGGAGTATCTCTCTACAGCCGAGGTGCGCGGTTCGCTCTCTGCACTCGGTCTCGATGTGGTGCGCCACCTCGACAAGGAAGAGCCGATTGATCGGGCGCGGCCCTTCCTCGACCAGCGTCGCTTTGCCAAGATTTCCGACCGCTATACCAAGGCTCTAATCCTGTCAGAGCCGCTCGACTGGGGCTCGGGCCAGCATCGGGTTCGAGGGCGGAATTTCCGCATCGACCCCAACCTCTACCTGCTGCATTTCGGCAGCGTCGACCGTGCGGTGAGCGAGGCGCGCGCCTCGGATGCCGACCGGATCAAGGAAGGCTGGGCCGCCCATCAGAAGCGGCGCGATGCTTTGTTCGATGAAATCCGGCAGGCCGAACCGCTCCCTGCGGACGAACGATTTGCCTCGGCCCGGCGTGCCATGACCCTTTGGCGCTCGCCGCTCAAATGGAACAAGCCGGGGCGTCTCCGCTCCGGCTCGGTCGTTGTGCTTCCTGAAAGGTTCAGGGGGCTGGTCTAGCCCTATTCCTTCCACTCGCGCCATTCGCGGATGGTCTCCATGACCGAGTCCGAGAAGAGATAATCAGTCTCGGTGGCGACCTCGTGGCACTGATAGCAGAATTCGACGCGGCCGATCTCGTCGACAGCGACCGTGCCGCTCGACTCGAACGAGCCGTAGTACCAATCGCCATGCTCGGGATCATAACCGGCAGGCATCTTGACCATGACAGTGATCTTGCGGATCGCGGGGTCGTCCTCGCCCATGTGGATTGCCTTCACCACGGCCGCGCATTCGGGATAGGCTGAAGCGAGGTTCTGATAGGGCTCGGCGGCCAGTTCGTTGGCGTAGATATCGATCCAGTTCTCGCCGTGCGCATAGGAGATTACCGGCTCTTCGGTGATTTTGATCCACGACTGATAGTCCTCGAAGGTCATCCATTCTTCGTCGTGACAGAAATCGAGGTCTGAAGCGTATGCCGCGCCAGCAGAGGCAAGAAACACCGAAACTAAGGAAACCCCAACACGCAGAGCACGGGCAACCAATCCATTCAATGTCATCGGTAGTCCCCCCTTGGGAAAGGTCGTCTGAAATGGTTGCGCGGCCCGCGAATTCAGCCGGGCCGCGCAGAATTCTTCATGGCCGCGTCAGGCCATGTTCTCCATCGTTTTGATGCCGGCGATGCCGCCGATGACGATGAAGGCAAAGGTCAGGAACGAGCCGATCGCGAGCGTCGAAACGCCGGTCAGCGCCTGACCCACGGTGCACCCCAGAGCCAGAACGCCACCGATGCCCATCAGTGCTGCGCCAAACATGTTGCGCAGGGCATCTGAAGGTCCGGCAAAGGTCGTCAGGTGCAGGCGTTTGCCATAAAGCGCACCCAAGAAGCCGCCGATCAGGGCGCCGGCCAGAGTGACCACTCCGAAATCAGGAGCGCCAAGCGCGGTGAACCGCATCAGATAGTCGAGCGTATCGCCCGCGGGGCGCACATAGGTCAGCGAGATCACCGTCGCATTGGCCGCAAACTCGTCATAGGCGAGGCCGGTTACTGCCCAACCCGCAACGACACAGAGGCCAACGCCAATACCACCGACGATATCGGCCTTGGATCCGCGGAACGAGGCGTCCTTGAAACAGTAGATCAGCACGGCCAGCACGATCACAGCCATCGTTGCGGTCGTGGCCGTCTCAACAGACATGCCGAAGAGGTCAGCCAGCAGAACGCCGAGGCTCTGGTCATCGCCCACACTTGTGGTGAGCGGTGTGAAGATCGAAACGCGCAGGGGCCCGAGAAGGCCGCCGATCGTCATATAGGCAAAAATGCCCATGACGATCAGAACCACCGCCGAGCGGAGATCGCCACCACCGGCGCGCACCAGATTGCGGCTCGCGCAACCGCCGGCGAAGACCATGCCAAAGCCGAAGATCAGACCGCCGAGGATATTGCCGCCCCAGCCGAAATCGCCGGTGCGATACATCGACATGCTCGTGTCGACCATCTCGGCCCCTTGAATCACCCAAACGCCGAGCATTGTCGTCGCCGCGGCCAGAAGCCACGAGCGGAAGCGGTTGTAGCTGCCGAAGGACAGGATGTCCGAAAGAGATCCCATCGTGCAGAAGTTGGTCCGCGCGACCAGAAATCCGAAAACGATACCAATCAACAAGCCACCCCATCCGATCCAGGATGCAGCAGACTCCACAGCCGTCATCTTCCAAGTCTCGATCATTCTTCCCCCCTGTTGTCCCGTCTCTGCGGGCTAGCTAGAGAAATCATCAGATATATAGATGTTAGTATCTGTTTTGCTGACCTGTCTACGATTTTGGTGAGTGGTCAGGTTTTGGGGAGTTTGCTTTCGATGGCGAGCATCTTGATAAACATCGAGAAGAGCTCACCCTGAGAGCTGATCCGCAGCTTGGAATAGATGTTGCGCCGATGGATGCGCACTGTTCCGGCGGCGATCTCGAGGATACGGCCGATGGCGTCGGCCGAGTGGCCTTTGAGAGTGTACTCGACAACTTCCCTCTCGCGCGGCGTGAGGACGCCTTCGCCGAATTTGAGGAATGCCCGCTCGAGCCGCCGCGACGTGTCTTCCTGATCTGTCGCGCCGCCGACACCTTCGAAGCGGGCGGATAGGCTGGGCCAGTTCTTCTCAGCGGTCGCCTTCACGACCGGAAGGAATTGGGTCAGTTCCCGGAAATCCTTGGCCGAGAAAGATTTGTTCGTGCGCATGAGCGAGACAACGATTGAAACTCCGTCGTCGAGGTTGATGAAATAGCCGATCTCCTCGGCAAGGCCCGTCTGGATGTAATAATTGCGAAAGTATTCGCCCTGATAGAACCGGTCCGGAGCGATCTCTTTGAGCCGGTAGAGGCCCGAGGGAAGCGGCCTCGTGCAGGCAAGATAGAAGGGGTCGAGAAGATAGGGCCCTTCCTGATAGTCTTCGACAAAGATCTTCCGTTTTCCTTCGGGAAAGGTGTCATAGAGATCCAAGGGCTGCGCGGTGCCGAAATACCCGAACATCACGCAGTAGTCGAAGGGGCTGACAGCGCGAATAGCTTCAACCAGAGCTTTGGGGAAATGATCGGTGCCGATCGCTCGGATGGTCTCGCCGATCGTGTCAAAAAAACTCTTCATAAAAATCGCTCAAAAGGAAACGTCTACCACAAGTTGGATATATACAACATACGGCCAGCTTCATAGAGTTTTCCCAATATCGGGGGTATGCCCGTTGCTTGCGAAGACCAGACCATATGAAGATTGAACACCCTGTGCAGCACGTTGCCGACTCAAGCCGCAAAACGATCGCAGAGCTTCGTGGCGTTTCAAAGCGTTATGGCGAGTTGCTGGCGGCAGATAGTCTTAACCTGACAATCAGAGAGGGCGAGTTTCTGTCCTTCCTCGGCCCGTCAGGTTGCGGCAAAACGACCGCGCTGCGGATGCTTGCCGGATTCGAAACTCCGACATTGGGCGACGTTCTCCTGGATGGCGAGGTGGTCAACACCGTCGAGGCGCACCGCCGCCCAGTGAACATGGTGTTTCAGCACTACGCTTTGTTCCCGCACCTGACCGTCGCGCAGAATATCGGCTACGGTCTCAAGCAGCGTCGGCCGCGTCCGCCCAAGGAGGAGATCGCCGCAAAGGTGAGCCAAGCGCTCGATCTGGTGCGCCTCGGCGGCTTTGAAAATCGCCGTATCTGGGAAATGTCGGGTGGTCAGCAGCAGCGCGTGGCTCTGGCGCGCGCCATTGTGAATGAGCCGAAGATGCTCCTCCTCGACGAGCCGCTCGCCGCGCTTGATCGCAAGCTGCGCAAGGAAATGCAGATCGAGCTTCAGAACATCCAGCGCACCCTCGGCATCACTTTCATCCTCGTCACCCACGATCAGGAAGAAGCCCTGTCGATGAGCGACCGCATCTGCGTTATGCGGGGCGGCAAGATCGTGCAAATAGGCTCGCCGCAAGAGCTCTATGATCGGCCCAAGAACCGCTATGTCGCCGGCTTTGTTGGGTCGACCAACTTCTTCGATGGTGAGGTTTCGGGTGCGGACGGGGATTTACTCGTCGTCAAGATGCCGGACGGAAGCAGCCTGAAAGGCGCGCCGATTGGAGAGCTTGGGATAGGGCAGGCGGTCAGCCTGTCGGTCCGTCCTGAACAAGTGCGACTGTCCCGCAAGGGCGAGGGTTTCGAGGTGGCGGTCCTCAACCGAATCTTCCTCGGCGAACATACTGAATATCTGGTCAAACACACGACGCTGGGCGAGTTCCTCGTCCTTGCGCCGCGGCAATCGGAATTGAACGAAGGTCCGTTCAATGTGGGCGACACGCTCAGGGCATCCTGGGATGCCAGCGCAGCGCTCGTCCTGGATCGAAACTGAATAACAAGACGACAACTGGGAGCCTGAAAATGACTAAACAACCGGACTATATCTCGAAACAGAAGTTCATGGCCGAGCTGTATCGCTACAAGCGTGGCTCGGTGACGCGTCGGCACTTCCTCAACGTGACCGGCCTCGGCGCCGCCTCGACCGTGCTTGGCGCGGCGATCCCCGGCCTTGCCGCCGGCCCTGCTGCGGCGGGCGACATCGGTGATCGCGTAGTTCTGGCCACCTGGCCGAACTACCACGACCCTGAGAACTTTGACGCTTTCACCGAAGCGACCGGCGCCCATGTGCAGGTCAATGTCTTCGGCTCGAACGAGGAAATGCTCGCCAAGCTTCAGGCTGGCGCGACCGGCTGGGATGTTTTCGTTCCGACCAACTACACCATCACCACCTATGTTGGCGAAGACCTGATCGAGCCGCTCGATACCTCGCTTCTGCCCAACTACGACCCCGCCGCCTATGACCCGCGCTTCGCCGAAGCCGGTTCGGTCGATGGCAAGCTTTATGCCGTGCCGAAAGACTGGGGCACCACCGGCTATGCGGTGAACACCGCCCACACCGGCGGCGTGGAAATGAACAGCTGGAAGCAGTTCTTCGATATGACGATGGACAGCTTCTCGGGCCGGACCATGGTCCATGATTACCAACTGACCACCATCGGCAACGCGCTGAAATACTTTGGCTATTCCTTCAACTCGATCGATCCGGCCGAGCTTGCGGATGCCGAGAAGCTGCTGATCGACGTCAAGCCGCACCTCTTCGCAATCTCGTCGGACTATCAGCCCTCGATGCGCAATGGCGATGCCTGGATGACCATGTGCTGGACCGGCGACGGCAAGCAGCTCAACAATGACATTCCCGAGATTGCCTATGTTCTGGGCCGTGAAGGCGGCGAGATCTGGTCAGACTACTACGCCATCCCGAAAGGTGCGCCGCACCGCGAGGCGGCCTATGCGCTGATCAACTTCCTGCTCGATCCGGCGGTCAACGCCAAGGAAGTCCTGTTCCACGGCTATCCCTCGGCTGACGCGCACACCAACGCGCTTCTGCCCGAGAGCCTATTGAACGACCCGATTCTCTATCCGGCGGCAGAGCTTCTGACGCCGCTCGAGTTCGGCGCCGCCGTGACCCTTACCGACCCGAACCGCGCCGAGCTGATGGCGCGCTTCAAGTCGGCCTAAGAAAGGGGCGAGGACGACATGACGCAACGCGCGCGCAACTTCCTGTTGCTTGCACCGGCAGGGGCTTGGTTCCTGCTTATGCTGATCGTGCCTTTGAGTGTCGTCCTCGTCTTCAGCTTTGGCGAGAGGGGGGCGGCTGGTGGCTATGTGCCGGCCTTCACCCTCGAGCAATACGCAAACCTTCCGGCGCGGTGGGCGGCGTTTCGCAACACGCTTGTCCTTGCGCCTGTCGGCACCCTTGCGGCGCTTCTGATCGCCTATCCACTGGCCTATTTCCTTGCCGTTCGGGTCAGTGCGAAATGGAAAATTCTGCTGCTTGTGCTGGTGATCGTGCCCTTCTGGACCTCGATCCTGATCCGCAGCTATGCGTGGATCTTTCTCCTCGGCGGCAAGGGGATCCCGGCGCTGATCGAGTTCATCGGTTTTCCGGCAATCCGCCTCATCAACACGCCCTTCTCGGTGCTTGTGGGCATCATCTATGGCTATCTGCCGCTGATGGTCTTCCCGATTTTCGTGAGCCTTGACCGGCTCGACAAGCGGCTTTTAGAGGCCTCGTCGGATCTTGGGGCCAGATCTTGGTCTACCTTCCTGCAGATCACTCTGCCGCTATCGATCCCCGGCATCGCCACTGGCTGCATGCTCGTCTTCATCCTTCTGATGGGGGAATACCTGATCCCGGCGATCCTTGGCGGCGGCAAGGTGTTCTTCGTGGGCAACGCGCTTGTCGATCTCTTCCTGCAATCCCGCAACTGGGCCTTTGGCTCGGCGGTGGCGGTGTCGTTGATCGTGGTGATGCTGGCGACGGTGACGGTCTATATGCGCTTCATGGCGCGTCTATCGGCCAACCGCGATGACGTTTCGCTGATCTGAGGGATGCCATGAGACTTTACGCCGCTTTCGTCTATCTCTTCCTCTATATCCCGATCGCTGTCATTGCGATCTTCAGCTTCAACTCGGGCCGCAATGCGAGCGACTTTGTCGGCTTCTCGGTCAAGTGGTATGGCAAGGCCCTTTCCAACCCCTTCATCATGGACGCGCTCAAGACGAGCCTGACGGTCGCGCTCCTATCGGCCTTCTTTGCCAGCGTATTTGGGGCGATGGCCGCCGTCGCGTTGCAGGGGATCAAGGGGCCGGTTCGGACCGCCTTCGATGCGCTGATCAACGTGGCCGTGATGATCCCCGGCATCGTGATCGGCATCGCCACCCTGATCGGCCTTGTGACGATCTTCGAGCAACTGAACCCGCTCATCGACGCGATCTGGCCCTTCGCCTCGGACGCGCCGCGCCTGCAGATGGGCAAGGCCTCGCTTGTGGCTGCGCATACGATGTTCCTCATGGCGCTGTGCATCATCATTGTGCGAGCGCGCCTGTCGGGGATGGACCGCTCTTTGACCGAAGCCTCGTCAGACCTTTATGCGACGCCCTTCGGCACCTTCCGGCAGGTGACATTGCCGCTCATCTTCCCCGCGATCCTCGCGGGCTTTCTCCTGAGCTTCACGTTCAGCTTCGATGATTTCATTATTGCCTTCTTCGTCGCGGGCTCGGAAACGACCCTGCCGATCTATGTCTTCTCCTCCATCCGCCGCGGCGTCACGCCCGAGATCAACGCCATCGGAACGATGGTGCTCGGCGCCTCGCTCTTCATTCTGCTGATCGCCCAGACGCTTCTGCGGCCCAGAAAGGGAAAGTAATGCTCGATGAGCGTATGACGACCAAGGGCTATGCCAAACCGCTCGAGGGTCGTGTTGCTTTCGTGACCGGCGCAGGCTCCGGCATTGGCCGAGCTGGCGCGATCGCCATGGCGCGCGCTGGGGCTCATGTGGTGGTGACCGACCTTGATGGCGCGCTTGCAGCTTCTGTTGCCGCTGCCTTGGGTGGCGAGGGGCTTTCGGCCGAGGGTCTTGCCCTCGATGTGACCGACGATGCCGCGCTTGATGCAGCGGTCGCCTCCGTCATCGCAGCCCGCGGCCGCCTTGATGTGCTGCATTCCCACGCAGGCCGTCAGGTTCCCGGCACGCTCGAGCAAGTTTCGGCGGCCGATCTCGATGAAAGCTGGGCGCTGAACGTGCGGTCGCATTTCGTGGCGGCCAAGGCGGTTGTCGGTCAGATGCGCGCCCAAGGCGGCGGCAGCGTGATCATCACCGCGTCCAACTCGGGCGTCCAATATGACCGCGAGATGATCGCCTATGCGACCACCAAACACGCCGCCGTGGCGATGACCCGCCAGATGGCGGCGGACTATGCCAAGGACAACATCCGCTTCAACGCGCTCTGCCCCGGTTTCGTCGACACGCCCTTCAACGCGGGTTACGAAGTGCAGATGGGCGGACGCAAGGAGCTTGAGAAATACATCGCCGGCAGCATCCCGATGGGCCGCTGGGCCAGTGTCGAGGAAATCGCCGACGCCATCGTCTTCCTCGCCTCGGACCTGTCGTCTTTCATGACGGGGCAGGCTTTTGTGGTTGATGGCGGCGAAAGCATCTAGGGGAGATCGAAGATGAGCGGACGGCTTGCAGGCAAGGTTGCGGTGATCACGGGCGGCGCGGCAGGTATGGGGCGGGCCGCCTCGCTGGCTTTTGCACGCGAGGGCGCAAAGGTTTCGATCTTCGACATTCAGGATGATGCGGGGGCCGAGACTGTCCGGATGATCAAGGATGCTGGTGGCGAGGCCGCCTTCTTCCACTGTGACGTGACCAAACCCGATCAGATCGACGCCGCCTTTGCTGGCGCTATCGAGGCTTTCGGCCCCTACAACGTTCTCTTCAATCACGCGGGCACGATCATCGTCGCGCCGCTGCACGAGACCGAGGATTCGGAATACGACCGGTTGATGGATATCAACGTGAAGTCGGCCTTCCTCGTGACCAAGCGGGCTGTGAAGCACATGAGCGACAACGGCGGCGGCTCGATTGTCATCACCGGCTCGATCGCCTCTGAGCTCGGCTATGCGCTGGAAGCGGTCTATTGCATGAGCAAGGGCGCGGTGTTGCAGCTGATGCGCACGATCTCGGTCGAATATCGCGATGCCGGTATCCGCTGTAATGCGGTCTGCCCCGGCTTTGTCGAGACGGCACACGGCCTGCGCGAGATTTCCGAGCTCGATGCCGCTGGCCAGCAGTGGGAAGAAGAGGGCATGGCCGCCACCCAAGGGCGCATCTGCAAGCCCGAAGAGGTGGCCAACGCGGCGCTATTCCTTGCGTCCGACGAGGCGAGCTTCGTCAACGGTGCCGCGCTTTATGTCGATAACGGCTGGTACGCCAAGGGCTGATCGCCTTCCTAGAAACGCGCCGGCGAGAACGCCCCGATCGGCAGGTTGGGGCTGCGCCCCTCTGCGAGGTCGGTGACGATCCGCCCCGTGATCCCGCCAAGGGTTAGCCCGAGGTGCTGGTGCCCGTAGGCGAGGATGATCCGGTCTGATGCAGGCGAGGGACCAATGACCGGGAGCGAATCCGGGAAGGTCGGGCGGAAGCCCATCCACTCCTCGACCGGCCCGTCGAGCTGCCCCCATAGTTCGGCCCCGCGGCGGGCGATATAGGCGAGGCGGCGGCGGTTCATCGGCGCGTTGATGCGGTTGATCTCGACCGTGCCGGCCATGCGCAGGCCACCATCGGTGGGGGTGGTGTAGAACCCGCCCTCGTTCCAACCTACGGGGCGCGAAATCTTGGATCCGTGGTCCTTG
>JBFEXG010000127.1:0-6981 GCA_041546005.1 Paracoccaceae bacterium | reverse complement strand
TTGCCCATCGCGCCCACGAAGAGAAGGAAGGCCCGAAGGTTGGCGGCGTTCCAGTCTTTCCAAAGGAAGGTGATCGAGGTCTCGGCCAGATGCGGGGCGGCGGCGAAAACTTCGGTGAAGTTGATCGAGCCCGTCAGCATGAAGAGGCCGAAGATGCCAAGGGCAAATCCGAAGTCGCCTACGCGGTTGACCACGAACGCCTTGATCGCGGCGGCGTTGGCCGAGGGTTTCTTGTAGTAGAAACCGATAAGCAGGTAGGAGGCGACGCCCACCCCTTCCCAGCCGAAGAACATCTGAACAAGGTTGTCGGCGGTCACCAGCATCAGCATGGCGAAGGTAAAGAACGACAGATAGGCGAAGAAGCGGGCCTTGTAGTGGCCATGCTCGCCGAAGTGGTCGTCATGGGCCATGTAGCCGATGGAATAGAGGTGCACGAGCGACGAGACGGTGGTGATGACGATGAGCATGATCGTCGTCAGACGGTCGATGCGGATCGCCCAATCGGTCGACAATTCGCCCGAAGCGATCCAGCGCATCAGCGAGACGGTGTAGCCCTCGCCGTCGAACCCAAGAAACATCACCCACGAGAGAAGCGCGGCCAAGAAGAGAAGGCCGGTCGTCAGATATTGGGCGGCCGTCTCGCCGATCACCCGCCAGCCGAAGCCGCCGATGATGGCGCCCACGAGCGGCGCAAAAAGGATGGTGGATTCCATGGGTCCTTAGCCTTTCATCACGTTGACGTCTTCAACGTCGATGGTCCCGCGGTTGCGGAAGAAACAAACCAGAATGGCTAGGCCGATCGCAGCCTCGGCGGCGGCGACGGTCAGCACGAAAAGGGTAAACACCTGCCCGACCAAATCCCCGAGGAAGGACGAGAAGGCGACGAAATTGATGTTCACCGACAAAAGCATCAATTCGATGCTCATCAGCAGGATGATGACGTTCTTGCGGTTGAGGAAGAGCCCGAAGATGCCAATCACGAAGAGCGCGGCGGCAACGGCGAGATAGTGTTCAAGTCCGATCATGATCAAAGCCCCTGCCCCGGTTTGATGTCTTTCAGCTCCATCGACTTCGCCGGATCGCGATACATCTGGGCGAGGATGTCCTGCCGCTTGATGTCCTTGCGGTGGCGCAGCGTCAGCACGATCGCGCCGATCATGGCGACCAGTAGGATCAGGCCGGCAAGCTGGAAGAGCATGATGTATTTGTCATAGATGAGCTGGCCGAGGGCGGCGGTGTTCTGCACATCGCCTGTCGGCGCGGCGAGGCGTTCGGCCACGCCTTCGGAATAATCCCAAGCGCCAAGAGCCATGCCCAGCTGCATCAGGATCACGACACCGATCAAAAGCGCGAGCGGCATATACCGAGCCATCTCGGCCTTCAGCTCGGCAAAATCAATGTCGAGCATCATCACGACGAAGAGGAACAGAACCGCGACCGCGCCGACATAGACGATCATCAACAGCATCGCCACGAACTCGGCACCCAGAAGAACGAAGAGCCCGGCCGAGGAGATGAATGCAAGGATCAACCACAGGACCGAGTGGACCGGGTTGCGGCTCACCACGGTCATCAGCCCGCCAAGGAGCGTGGTGACCGCGAAAGCGTAGAAGGTGAAAGCGGCAACAGTCATTCCTTGTCCTCTTCCATCGCCCCGGTGGCGAGTTCCATCGCCCGGGTCATTGCCGGAACCCCGCCAAAGAACGCGGCCTGCGCGATCGTCTCGGCGATTTCCTGTTTGGTGGCGCCCGCCTCGCGCGCGTGGCGCACGGTAAGGCGGATCTGGGCATCATTCTGGGCGCCAAGGATCGTCAGGCCCATGAGGGTCATCAACAGACGGGTCTTGGCGTCAAGCCCTTCGGGATTGAAGGTGCGGCCCATCATGGCTTCCATCGCCTCCGCGGGCATGGTCGGCCAGAGCTTGTCAAACCCCTTGGGAACAAAGGAATCGAGCGCCGGATTGAGCGCTTTGGCCCAGTCCTGCCCTGCCTTCATCATCGCCGCAAAGGGATTATTGTCGGTCATCTGTAGGGTGCGTCCATCTCGAGGTTGCGGGCGATCTCGGCCTCCCAGCGCTCGCCGTTGGCAAGGAGTTTCTCCTTGTCATAGAACAGCTCTTCGCGGGTTTCGGTCGAAAACTCGAAGTTCGGCCCTTCGACGATGGCATCGACCGGGCAGGCCTCTTGGCAGAAGCCGCAGTAGATGCATTTGGTCATGTCGATGTCATAGCGCGTGGTGCGGCGCGAGCCGTCCTCGCGCGGTTCGGCGTCGATGGTGATCGCCTGCGCGGGGCAGATCGCCTCGCAAAGCTTGCAGGCGATGCAGCGCTCTTCGCCATTGGGATAGCGGCGCAGCGCGTGCTCGCCGCGGAAACGGGGCGAAAGCGGCCCGCGCTCGTGCGGATAGTTGAGCGTTGCCTTGGGCGCGAAGAAGTATTTCATCCCCAGCGCAAAGCCTTTGGCGAAATCGGCGAGAAGAAAGTATTTGGCGGCGCGGCCGTAATCGATCTGGGTCATGGGATCAGCCTCCGATCGTCCAGCGGGCCCAGAGGCCGCCGAAAGCTTCGTATTTGGCAAGGAAGGATACGATCACGACCCAAGCCAGCGACATCGGCAGGAACACTTTCCAGCCAAGGCGCATCAGCTGGTCGTAGCGGTAGCGCGGGGTGATCGCCTTCACCATCGAGAAGATGAAGAAGACAAACGACATCTTGATCACCATCCACCAAACGCCATCCGGCAGACCGGGGATCGGCGACAGCCAGCCACCGAAGAAGAGAAGCGAAACCAGGGCGCACATCAACACCACGGCCATCAGCTCGCCAATCATGAAGAGAAGGAAGGGCGTCGAGGAATATTCCACCTGATAGCCGGCGACGAGCTCGGATTCCGCTTCGGGAAGGTCGAACGGCGGGCGGTTGGTTTCGGCCAAGGCGCTGATAAAGAAGAGGAACAGCATCGGGAAATGCGGCAGCCAGTACCAGTTGAAGATGCCCCAGCTTCCCTCCTGCGCGCGGACGATATCGCCGAAGTTCATCGAGCCCGTCGAGATGATCACACCGATGATGATAAGGCCGATCGAGACCTCGTAGGAAATCATCTGCGCCGCCGAGCGGAGCGAGCCGAGGAAAGGATACTTCGAGTTCGAGGCCCAGCCGCCCATGATCACGCCATAAACCTCAAGCGACGAGATGGCGAATACATAGAGGATGGCGACGTTGATATCCGACAGAACCCAGCCGTCGTTAAACGGGATCACCGCCCAGGCGATGACCGCGAGGACGAAGGAGATCATCGGCGCAAGGAAAAACACCGCCTTGTCGGCCCCTGCCGGCACGACGACTTCCTTGACGATGTATTTCAGAAAGTCCGCGAAAGACTGCAGAAGGCCGAAAACGCCCACCACGTTCGGACCACGGCGCATCTGCACGGCGGCCCAGATCTTGCGGTCGGCATACATCAGGAACGCGAGCGCCACGAGAAGCGGCACAAGGACCAGAAGGCTCTGACCGAGGATCAGGAGTACGATCCCGAGGTTGGTGGTCGTGAAGAATTCAACCATTGTCCCGTCCTTTATTCCGCTGCCATCTTGCCGCCGGTCCGCGCCTTGGCCTGAGCCGAAAGCTCAGCCATCAGGGCGCTCGACCGGGCGATCGGGTTGGTCAGGTAGAAGTCTTTGATCGCGTTGCGGAAAGTGGCCTTGCCCATCTTCTTGGGCTTGATCGCTTTCAGTTCGTTTTCGGCTACTTCGTCGATCGCGCCGAGGTGCGGGAAAGCCGCCACCAGCGCGCGGCGCAGGCCGGCGATGCTGTCATAGGGAAGCGTCTTGCCAAGCTCGGCCGAAAGTGCCCTAAGGATCGCCCAGTTCTCTTTCGCCTCGCCCGGCGCAAAGCCCGCGCGCATGGCGATCTGGGGGCGGCCTTCGGTGTTGACGAAGAGGCCGCCTTCCTCGGTATAGGCCGCGCCGGGAAGGATGATGTCGGCGCGGTGCGCGCCACGGTCGCCGTGGCTGCCCTGATAGATCACAAAAGCGCCTTCGCCGATTTCAACCTCGTCCGCGCCAAGGCTATAGATCACCTCGGCCCCGTCCAACGCGGCGGCCATGCCGCCTTCGGTGGTGGCGCCGACATCCATCGCGCCCACGCGGGCGGCGGCGGTGTGGAGGATCATCAGCTTGGAATTGGAGTTCGCAGCCAGCTTCATCGCATGGGCGAGAACCGCCTCGCCATCCGCCTCTTGCAGCGCGCCTTGGCCGACGATGACGAGCGACGGCACATCCTTGGTCGCGCCGATTTCCTTCGACGACAGCTCTTCCAAAGCCGCGCGGTCGGTGCCGACATGGACGTAATCGTATGTCAGATCAACGGCTTCGCCGACGAGGCCGATGGTGGCGCCCTTGAGCCAGGCCTTGCGCAGACGTGCGTTCAGCACCGGCGCCTCGAGGCGCGGGTTGGTGCCGATAAGCTGGATCATCTTGGCGCTGTCGATATCCTCGATGGTCGCCGTGCCCGCATAGCCGCCACGGTTGCCCGCCGGCAGCTTGGCGTTATCGGTGCGGCATTCGACCGAACCGCCAAGGCTTTCGACCAGTTCCTTGAGCGCATAGACCGCTTCGACCGGAGCCAGATCGCCGACGAGGCCAGCAACCTTCTTGCCCTTCATCGCCTTGGCGGCAGCGGCAAGCGCCTCGCCCCAAGTGGCTTTGCGCAGCTTGCCGTTTTCGCGGATGTAGGGGGTATCGAGGCGCTGGCGGCGCAGGCCGTCCCAGACAAAGCGGGTCTTGTCGGAGATCCACTCTTCGTTCACGCCGTCATGGTTGCGCGGCAGGATCCGCATGACCTCGCGGCCCTTCGTGTCGACGCGGATGTTCGAGCCAAGCGCGTCCATCACGTCGATGGTTTCGGTTTTGGTCAGCTCCCACGGGCGGGCGGTGAAGGCATAAGGCTTCGACACCAAAGCGCCCACGGGGCAAAGATCAATAATATTGCCCTGCAGGTTCGACTCGAGCGTTTCGCCCAGATAGCTGGTGATCTCGCTGTCCTCGCCGCGCCCCGTTTGGCCCATCTGGGTGATGCCCGCGACCTCGGTCGTGAAGCGCACGCAGCGGGTGCAGGAGATGCAGCGGGTCATGTGGGTTTCGACCAGCGGCCCGAGGTTCAAATCCTCGCTGGCGCGCTTCGGCTCGCGGTAACGCGAGAAATCCACACCATAGGCCATTGCCTGATCCTGAAGATCGCACTCGCCACCCTGATCGCAGATCGGGCAATCGAGCGGATGGTTGATCAGGAGAAACTCCATCACCCCCTCGCGGGCCTTCTTGACCATCGGCGAGTTGGTCTTGACGACTGGCGGCTGGCCTTCCGGGCCAGGGCGCAGATCGCGGACCTGCATGGCGCAAGAGGCGGCGGGCTTGGGCGGACCGCCCACAACTTCGACCAGACACATCCGGCAGTTACCGGCAATCGACAGGCGCTCGTGATAGCAGAAGCGGGGGACCTCGACGCCGGCGACCTCGCAGGCCTGGATCAGGGTCATTGCCCCCGGAACCTCGATCTCATTCCCGTCGATAATGACTTTTTTCAAATCGGACATGGCCAGCCTTTTGGTTCGTCTTACCGGCACGCCTCACACGCGCGCGAGCGCGCGGGCGATACAGTTGCCGCCTTCTATCCCGTCACGCCCGCCGATGCCAGCCGGAACGACACGATTTTGGAAGGAAAATTCACCTCTAGGGGCGGAAAGTCCGATGATTTGCGCTATCGAAGCAACTTGCCAATCTGGCTTTCGAGCGCGATCTCCTGTCGGCCGACGCGGCAATAGGTTTCCGGCTGATCCACAACCGCCCCCATCACAGCCAAACGCTCGCGCGCAATGGCTTCAAGACGGAGCTTTTCGTCCTTGTCGTTGATGTAACCGTCGACTTCGGCCTTCGAATAGCCAAGATCATAGGCATGGGATTGAAGCTCGTAGAGAAAGAATATTCCCGCCAGAACCCGCGCGGTCAGCGACGGGCAGACGCGGCCAATCTCATAGGCGATCCCGGTCGCGATGATGCCTTCGCTGACGTATTCGACCTCCTTCAACGGCACCTCGTTCGCCCGCGCCGGGAGCGCGCCGATAGTCAGGCCAAGGGTCAGGATCAGGATATGTTTCAAAGCTGTGCCTTATGTAACTGCTCGCGGTCTTTTCTGCCGCCTACCCTCATGTCGCGCCTTGTGCGGTGATATTCAATATCGAAGTCGGCTGAGGCCCATCAATGGCGAAGTCCCGCCCATGAAAAAGGCCGGCTGGATTTCTCCAACCGGCCATAATCATTGAAGTTTTGCGCCAAACTCACTCGGCGGCAATTGCGCCCGAGCGGGATTTGATCCGATCCTCGATCTCGTCGCGGAAATTGCGGATCAGGCCTTGGATCGGCCAGGCAGCCGCATCGCCAAGGGCACAGATCGTATGGCCTTCGACCTGTTTGGTCACATCCCAAAGCATATCGATTTCCTCGACCGAGGCCTCGCCTTTCACCAGACGCTCCATCACCCGCATCATCCAGCCGGTGCCTTCGCGGCAGGGCGTGCACTGACCACAGCTTTCGTGCTTGTAGAACTTCGACAGCCGCCAGATCGCCTTCACGATGTCGACCGACTTGTCCATGACAATGACCGCCGCGGTGCCAAGGCCCGAGCCCAACTCGCCGCGCAGATAGTCGAAATCCATGATCGCATCGCGCATCTTCTCGCCGCGCACGACAGGCACCGACGAGCCGCCGGGGATCACGCCCAGAAGGTTGTCCCAGCAGCCGCGGATGCCGCCGCAGTGCTTTTCGATCAGCTCTTCGAAGGTGATCGACATGGCTTCTTCGACGACGCAGGGGTTGTTCACATGACCGCTGATCGCGAACAGCTTGGTTCCGGCGTTGTTCGCGCGTCCGAAAGACGAAAACCATTCCGGTCCGCGTCGCAGAATTGTCGGCACCACCGCGATGGAT
>JBFEXG010000340.1:0-2446 GCA_041546005.1 Paracoccaceae bacterium | reverse complement strand
GCCTCGATATCGCGGCGCAGATCGTAGGGAAGCTGGCCATAGGCGATCTGGTAGTCGGCAAAGCTCAGGTCGACGCCGCCCGTCCGCACCGCCCGGTCGGTCAGCCAGTTCGTCGGCCCCGCCATCATCGCATCCATCAGCGCCTTTGCATCCGCGGGCGCGTTGTGCAGGCGATAGCCGGCCTCGGCGAGGAGGCGCAGCACATGAACTGTGCCTGCGGGCGTATCGAGACCCACGCCATTGGCGAGGCGGCCGTCCTTGTTGGGATAGTTGGCGAGGACCAGCGCCACGCGCCGTTCGGCGGGGGCTTTGCCGCGCAGCTTCGCCCAAGCGGCGGCGAGATTGGCGACAAACTCGATCCGGTCGCCCCGCGCCTGATAGGTGGCGATGGGGCATTCGGTGGCCTCGTCGAAATAGGCCTGCCCCTTGAAGCTGATCGCACGGGTGATGATGCGGCCATCGACCTCGGGCAGCGCCACGTTCATCGCGATATCGCGGGCGGAAAGGCCGGCCTTGCCGCTGTCCCACGCCTCTTCCGTGCCGCCCGAGAGGATCACCTGAAAGACAGGGGCCTGATTGGCGAAGGGTGCGGCGAGCGGGTTGTTGGCAGCGGGGTCGTCTGCGTGGGGGCTGCCCACGGCGAAAGAGGTGCAGTTGAGGATCACCGAGGGCGGGGATTCGGTAAAAAGCCCCTCGAGCGTTGCTGCGCTGAGCGGGTCTTTGAGCGAGGCTACGAATACCGGCAGGGGATTGAGACCTGCCCTGAGAAGCGACTTCACAAGCCGGTTGATCGGATGCAGCCCCGCGCCCTGAACCAGCGCCCGATAGAAGACCACGGGCACCACCGGAGCGCCTTCGGTCCATGCCTCTCGCGCCGCCTCCGGCCCGCCGATCCCCGCGCCGGGCCAGTAGACGCCCGCCCGCAGAAGTGGCGCGGCGGCGGCGGGTTTGTCGCCGCCCTCCAGCATCGCCTTGGCGTAGCGCAGGAAGTTGACGCTGTTTTCCGGTCCGCCCTCGACCAGATAGGCCCAGAGCGCGTCGTAATCCTCCGCCGCGACGGTCGAGAGTTCGCGCAGCTCGGCATCGGGCTTGTCATCCCCCGGTAGGGCGGCAAAGGGCACGCCCGCCTCGTGCAGCCGCGCCGCATATTGCTCGAGCCCGTATTTCCAATAGCCTGCCCCGCCCAGAACCCGCGCGATCACCAGCCGCGAGCGGGTGGCGCACTGATCCAGATGCAGGTCGACCGACATCGGGTGCTGCAGGTTCATCAGGCTGGCGAGCCGCAGCGAGGGCGGCGCGTCCATCTCGCCCCGCGCGCCCGAAAGCGCGGCCAGTTCGGTGTCGGCGGCTGAGATCACCACCACATCGGCAGGCGTCTGCCCAAGGTCGACCGGCTCCTTGCCGTCGTCGATGTTTCCAGGGGTCGCCGCTAGCAGGTGCATCAGATCGCCTCTTGTGGCAGGATGCGGTATACGGCAAAGGGCGGGGCACACCGCGAAAGGACGCGATCATGGATTACGGTAAATCGGGCAACGCCAAGAGCGGCAAACACGAACCGCGCAACGCCTATGGCCAGGATCGCGGCGCGCCCAAGGGCCTTGGCCGCAAAGAGGCCGACAAAGCCGCCCTTCTGGCCAAGATGAAAGCCAACGCCGAGAAGGCTCAGAAGGCCGGCGAGTGATCTGACCGGCCGCGCCGTCACAGAAACTTTTCCATGAATACGGAATGGGGCCCTTCGACATAGTCGCCGAAGGGGCCGCAATCCTTGAAGCCGAGCCGGCGGTAGAGCCGGTGCGCGGGATAAAGATCGTCGCCCGTCTCGAGGCAGAGCTTGGTGATCCCCTCGGCCCGTGCAGTTGCCTCGAGCGTGGTCACCAGCGCCTCGCCCGCCCCGCGCCCGCGCTTGGCGGGATCAACGAACATCGACTTGACCTCGGCATAGCCCGCTTTCCGCGCCAGCGCGACGCAGCCGAGCGCTTCCGCTCCGTCCCGCGCGATCCAGAAGGTGATCGACGGATCGCAGAGCTCGTCGATCGAAAGGGCAAACATGTGCTCGGGCGGGTAGAGCGAGGCGAGATAGGCGTGGCTTGCTGTCAGAAGGGCGGTCCCTTCCTCGGATTTTGGATCAGCCGGTCGGACGTCGATCGTCATGCGCAGAGCGCCTCCTCGATGGCGGCGCGGTCAAGGCCTGCCTCGCCAATCACCACAAGACGGGTCTGGCGCGGCTGGGCGCCGAAGGGCTGATCGAAATAGGTGTCGACGCGGGGGCCCACTGCCTGAAGCGTCAGGCGCATCGGCTTGCCTTCTACGGCGACAAAGCCCTTGAGCCGCAGGATATCGTGATCGCGGATGATCGCGGCGACGCGGTCGGCAAAGCCCTTGGGATCGGTGATCTCGCCACGGGTGACGACGAAGCTTTCGAACTCGTCATGGCCGTGATCGTGGT
>JBFEXG010000164.1:0-5615 GCA_041546005.1 Paracoccaceae bacterium | reverse complement strand
GCCAAAAGCCGCAGCGGCAGGCCGATGATGCCGGTCCGGTGCGCGAGCATCCGCTCGATGGCGTAATGGGTCTTGCCGGTATTGGTTGGCCCCAGAACGGCGGTTATCCGGGAATATTGGTTCATCATGTGGCCCGGGATTGGACATGGCAGCGGCATCAAAGCCTCGCGGAGTCATTTAGGGGCGGGGCGGAAAGGTCAAGGACCGGCAGCCGATTTGCCGCATTTTGCTCGGCTTGCGAATAATCCCACCTAAATCGCGAAAAACTGCTTGGGTTCCGCCACGGCAAATTTGAAACAAGGTTACGAAATCGCCATACTTGTGGTGAATGTTTCAGGCGCCAAATCCGGTGCCAGTATGTCACTGAAAGGACAATCCATGAGTGCAACCCTCGATGAAGCCGTCAAAGCCCTGAATGAACGCCTTGGCGGTGCCGGGTTTGACGGCTCGGCCAAGTTCGACATCGAAGGCGAGGGCGCAATCGTTATCGACGGTTCGGGCGCCCATGTGAGCGATGACGACACCGATGTGACCCTGAGCGCCTCGGTCGATACGTTCCGCGCCATCCTAGCAGGCGAGCAAAACGCGACCGCCGCCTTCATGATGGGCAAGCTGCGGGTCGAAGGCGACATGGGCATGGCGATGAAGCTTGCCGGCGTCCTTGCATGACCTACGAGGCGGCGCCGCTTTTTGACGACGTCGCCGAAGCGCCTCAGGGCGGCCAAGCCGCATGGTGTGTGGCCGCCGACGGTGTGCGCATCCGCGCCGCCCATTGGTCGACAGAAAACGCTCGCGGCACCGTTTTCGTCTTTCCAGGCCGGACCGAATACATCGAGAAATACGGGCGCACCGTCTATGAGCTGCACAAGGCCGGCTATGCCGCCTTGGTGGTCGACTGGCGCGGCCAAGGCCTCGCCCATCGCGTCGGTGACGATCCAGCCATCGGCCATGTGCGCCACTTTTCAGATTATCAGCTCGATGTCGTGGCATTGATAGCTTACGCCCGAAGCCAAAAACTCCCTAAACCTTGGTTTTTGTTGGCGCATTCCATGGGCGGCTGCATTGGCCTTAGGGCGGTTGTAGCCGCGACGCCGTTCAAGGCCGTCGCCTTTTCCGCGCCGATGTGGGGCATCCAGATGTCGCGCTCCTCGGCCATTATGGCGCCCATCGCGGCCAAGATTTCGACCTTGCTGGGCCGGCACGAATCCATCGCCCCAACCCAATCGCGTGTGACCTTTGTCGCGCGGCAACATTTCCTCGGGAACGACCTGACGAGCGACCCCGAGATGTTCGCCTACCTGCGCCGCCAGTATCAGGCCCATCCCGAATTGACACTTGGGGGGCCATCTATCGGTTGGTTTCTGGAAGCAGACCGCGAAAATCAGGCGATGGACCTCATGCCATCGCCTACCATTCCGGCCATTACGTTTCTGGGCAGCGACGAGCGCATCGTTGATCCCGCGCGTATCAAATCGCGCATGTCTCGTTGGCCAAATGGCGAGCTGGTGCAAATCCCGAATGGCCGCCACGAATTGCTGATCGAGCTGCCGCATATTCGCGAAATGGTGATGCGGCGCTCGCTTGCGCTTTTTTCCGCCAACGCCTAGCGGTCTTTTCCTCCGGGAAGGGCACGACTAAGGTCCGCCAAAAGCAGTTGAAAGGTATCTCCATGAAAGATCGCAGTCCGGTTTTCGACGCCAACGCCGCGGGTGGAAACTCGCTCGGCCCCTTGCCCGAGTGGAACCTCGACGACCTCTATACAGGCGAGAAGGCGGCCGAGTTGCAGAAGGATATGGACTGGCTCGAGACCGCCTGCGCCGATTTCGCCGCCGCCTATGAAGGCAAGATGGCAGGCCTTGATGCGGCGGGTCTTCTCAAAGCGGTCCAAAGCTACGAGGCGATCGACGTGGCGGCCGGACGCGTGATGTCGTTCGCGGGCCTGCGGTATTATCAGGAAACCACCAACGCCTCGCGCGCCAAGTTCATGTCCGACTGTCAGGACAAGATCACGACCTTCACCACCCCCCTCGTCTTCTGGAGCCTCGAGTTCAACCGGCTAGAGGATGCCCACCTCGAAGCGCTCTATGCTGCCAATGCCGACCTTGCCCGCTATCGCCCCGTCATGGACCGGATGCGGGCGATGAAACCCTATCAACTCTCTGACGAACTTGAGAAATTCCTGCACGATCAATCCACTGTCGGCGCCTCGGCTTGGAACAAACTGTTTGATGAAACCCTCGCTGGCCTCGAGTTTGATCTCGAGGGCGAGAAGGTCGGGATCGAGACCCTCCTGAACCAGTTGACCGAGCAAAAGCGCGACAAGCGCGAGGCGGCGGCGCATGAGCTGGCGCGCATTTTCGAGGAAAACCTCAAGATTTTCGCCCGCGTCCACAACACGCTCGCCAAGGAAAAGGAAATCGAGGATCGCTGGCGCGGCTTTCCAACCGCGCAGACCGCAAGGCACCTTTCAAACCATGTCGAGCCCGAGGTGGTCGAGGCCCTGCGCAACGCGGTCGTCGCCGCCTATCCGCGCCTGTCTCATCGCTATTACCGGCTCAAGGCCAAATGGCTCGGCCTCGACAAGCTTCAGGTCTGGGACCGCAACGCGCCCCTGCCGATGGAGACCGACCGGATCGTCGCATGGGACGAAGCGCGCCAGATCGTGACCGACGCCTATGCCGCCTTCGATCCCGAGCTTGCCAAGCTCACCGAGCCGTTCTTCGACAAGGGCTGGATTGATGCCGCGGTCAAACCGGGAAAGGCCCCCGGCGCCTTTGCCCATCCCACGGTCACGACCGTTCATCCCTATGTTATGCTCAACTACCTCGGCAAACCGCGCGATGTGATGACGCTGGCGCACGAGCTAGGCCACGGTGTCCATCAGGTGCTGGCCGCGGGCCAAGGCGAGCTTCTGTCATCAACGCCCCTGACGCTGGCCGAAACGGCCTCGGTCTTTGGCGAGATGCTGACATTCCGCAAGCTCCTTGCAGGCGCGAAGGACAAGATGGAGCGCAAGGTTCTCCTCGCCGGCAAGGTCGAGGACATGATCAACACGGTCGTCCGCCAGATCGCCTTCTATGACTTCGAATGCAAACTCCACGCCGCCCGCCGCGAGGGCGAGCTGACGCCCGACGATATCAACGCGCTCTGGATGTCGGTGCAGGCGGAATCGCTGGGCGATGCGTTCGAATTCTTCGAGGGTTACAAGACCTACTGGGCCTATATCCCGCACTTCGTGCATTCGCCCTTCTACGTCTATGCCTATGCCTTCGGCGATGGCCTCGTGAACGCGCTCTATGCCGTTTATGAAGAGGGCGACGCCTCGTTCCAGCAGAAATACTTCGAGATGCTCCGCGCTGGCGGATCCAAGCATCACAAAGAGCTTTTGGCACCCTTCGGCCTCGATGCCTCGGACCCCGCCTTCTGGGACAAGGGCCTATCAATGATCGAAGGTCTGATCGACGAGCTTGAGGCGCTTGAAGGCTGATTGCGGCCGCCCGTAAGAACCGGAGCACCCGCGCCATGGAATGACGCGGGTGTTTTTGTTGGGGTATAAAATCTTCCCCGTCTTCCGTTCCTGAAGCTCGAAGCGCCCCTTTCAGTTTTCGTTTGCCCCGTCCCCCCTTTTGCCGTGACCATGAGGGGTGAGCCGAGTGAGGGGAGATCGTAACATGCCACACCAAGACCAAATCGCCGAGATTACCAAGGTCGTCGAGACCTATGTCACCAGCATGGTGACCGGCGACCGCGCCGGGCTCGAGCGGGTGTTCTTTGAGAATGCCAGCGAAGTCGGCCATTTCGACGGCGAGTTGCTGTGGAACGATCGCGAAGCCCTAATCGGCATGTGCGAAGAGGCCGCCGATGGCTCGGCTCCGGGCTATTGGGCGATCCGAAATCTTTCGGTGCATGGCGACATCGCGGTCGCCCATGTCGAAGATGACTGGGCCGGGATGCGGTTTGATGATCTACTGACCCTGCTCCACCACGACGGCGTCTGGCGGATCGTGTCAAAGGTCTATCGTGTTCAGCGGGGCTGACCCTATTTCAGCTGGCTGTCCTTGGAACCGCGCCGGTTGATGCCGCCGCGGTTCACCGGGCGCGCGTCGCGCCCCGTTTGACAGTCAATGCAAAGCTTCACACCCGGCACAGCCTCGCGCCGCGCCTGAGGGATCTCTTCCTCGCATTCGGCGCAATGGGTCAGGCTCTCGCCGGTCGGGCCCCTGCGGGCCTTCATGCGGGCAAGCTCATCGGTGATCGAAGCCTCGATCTGCTCGTTCACCGCCCCATCCTGCGCCCAGCCGCCCGCCATGGCTCAGTCGAGATCAGTCCAGGGCCAAGGCCGTGTCTGGCTTGCGGCTGTCTGATAGCGGATCGCCTTGGCAATCCAAAGCGCCAGAGCCGTGCCGAACTCGGCCAGGCGCGGATTGGGCCGACCGCCGTTCAGCACCATGATGATGAATTGAACAACCGCGAGAAGGATAAAGACCGTATCCGACAGGCCCAGCATGATCCCGATCAGGATCATCGAGACAAGCCGCGAGACCATGTTTTTTTCCTGCACCGGCAGGCCGTTTTCGTCGATCGTGACCGGTTCAGTTCTATTGGGATCAGGCATCGGCATTTCTTACTCCCTTGTCTGGCACCCGCAGGCTACCACAATTCCAGCGTTTCTGCAGCGGGCTAGGCGCTCGCCAGCATCCCCTTTTCGCGGGCCAGCTCCTGCATCCGCTGCTGCAGCTTCTCGAAAGCGCGAACCTCGATCTGGCGAATGCGCTCGCGGCTGACATCGTATTGCGACGACAGGTCCTCAAGCGTGATTGTCTCGTCCTGCAAGCGCCGCTGGATCAGGATATCCCGCTCGCGCTCGTTGAGAACTTTCATCGCCTCGGCCAGCAATTCGCGCCGCGATTCCAGCTCGTCGCGCTCCTCATAGGCGCTCGCCTGATCGGCATCCTCATCCTCGAGCCAGTCTTGCCACTGCGTGACACTATCGCCGTCGCCGCTGCCGACCATGGCATTAAGCGATGCATCGCCGCCGGACAGACGGCGGTTCATCGAGACGACCTCGTCCTCGGTCACGCCCAGATCATGGGCAATCTGCGCGACATTCTCGGGCCGAAGATCGCCCTCCTCAAGCGCGCCAATCCGCGCTTTGGCCTTGCGCAGATTGAAAAACAGCTTCTTTTGCGCGCTGGTGGTGCCCAGCTTCACAAGGCTCCAAGACCGCAGGATATATTCCTGGATCGAGGCGCGGATCCACCACATCGCATATGTCGCAAGGCGAAAGCCCTTCTCGGGATCAAACCGTTTGACCGCCTGCATTAGGCCCACATTGGCCTCGGAAATCACCTCCGCCTGCGGCAAACCATAGCCGCGATAGCCCATGGCGATCTTGGCCGCGAGCCGAAGGTGACTTGTCACCAGACGATGCGCCGCGCCGCTATCCTCATGGTCGACCCAGCGTTTGGCCAGCATGTATTCCTCTTCCGGCTACAGCATCGGAAATTTGCGGATCTACTGCAGATACCGGTTCAGCCCTTGTTCCGGCGACGGGGCCGGAAGATTGGCATAGGAACTCATGGAACTCTCCCAATGTTTATACTCTTAACATTGAT
>JBFEXG010000329.1:0-2650 GCA_041546005.1 Paracoccaceae bacterium | reverse complement strand
GGCCGAGGCTCGGATCGCGCGGGATGCGGTGAGCCTTGGTTTGCCCGCCTCGACCGCAGGGCTTGGCGTCGGTGATATCCTGCGCCTTGGTGAGGGGGCCGGCCCGAGCTATCGTATCGACCGGATGACGATCACATCGCATCGGTCGATCGAGGCGGTCCGCGTCGAGCCATCGGTCTATCGCGCCCCGCCACGACAGGAAGAGCCGCCGCGTAGCGCAGGCTTTTCTCTGGCCGTGCCAGTCGCGGGCCTTCTTATGGATTTGCCGGTGATCACGGGCGATGAGGCGCCGATTGGGCCATGGTTTGCGGCCGTGGCCGATCCTTGGCCCACGAAGGCCGCGCTCTATTCGTCGCAAACCGATCAGTCCTATACCCTCGATCTGGTTCAAGCGGGCCCCGCCACTATCGGCGTAACCGAAACGGCCCTGCCTGCCGCAACAGCAGGAAGCATCGATCGAGGCCCAGCCTTGCAAGTGCGGCTTGTCAGCGGAGCGCTTTCGAGCGTCACCCGAGAGGCATTTCTTGCCGGGGCCAACCGCGCCCTAATCGGGGATGGCGGCGGCGAAAACTGGGAGGTGTTCCAGTTTGAAGAGGCAGAGCTCGTCGGCCCTGATACCTGGCACATCACGCACCGTTTGCGCGGGCAAGCGGGAACCGACGGGATCATGCCGGACGAATGGCCGGTGGGATCAGTCTTTGTGCTGCTCGACCAGACACCGCAGCAGATCACTTTGCCTGCAGCCTTGCGGGATGTCAGCCGGCACTACCGCTATGGCCCTGCTGCAAAGGCGCTCGACCATCCGGCCTTTACCCATATCGAGAGGGCCATCAGGGGCGCCGGCCTGAGGCCGTATAGGCCGTGTCACCTGAGGACGAGTCACGCCGGGGGCGACATCGACTTGCGCTGGATTCGGCGCACGCGTTTGGACGGCGATAGCTGGAGCGCCTTTGAGGTTCCGCTCGGTGAGGAGAGCGAGCTTTACCTTGTTCGCATCATCGAGGGCGGGGCTGTCCTGCGTGAGGAAACGACAAGCGCTCCGGCCTATCGCTATACCGCCGCCGATCAGTCTGCCGATGGGTGGGCCGGTGGAGGCCTTGCCGAGATATCCCAGATCTCTGCCAGTTATGGCCAGGGCCCAGCCGCGCGGATTGCGCTCGGCTGATGCGGCCGCTTCTGGCGGGGGATCTCGATATGGCGGCGCGTGTGCTTCTTGCTCGGCAAGAGGCGGACTGGCCGGAGATCGCCCGCCAGCTACTTGTCGCGGCCCGCTGGGCGGACAGGTATCGCAAGCGGCACGGGCGGCTCCATCCGCGCTTTGGTTCGGGTTCGGTTATGGCGGCAGCACCGGCTTTTGGCATGGCTCCGCTGCCCGATCACGCCACACCGCGCTATTGCCGGGCGCTGGCGGTATTTTGTCTCGCCGCAAGCGGCTTGGTCGACTGACGCCCTTTCATCTTTGCGAAGAGCGCATATCTGCGCTATGAAAAGCCCGAAAGTGAGGCCCGCCATGGCAAAGCTGAAAACCAATATTGCACAGGTAGATCCCGTTTGGGGCCGTATCTGCTCAGAAGCGCGCGAGGCAGTTGCAGCCGAGCCCCTGATGGGCAGCCTTTTGCATCAAGGCATCCTGCACCACGCCACATTCGAGCGGGCGCTGGCCTATCGCATCTCGATGAAGCTCGCCTCTGACGAGATGTCCGAGCAGATCCTGCGCGAAATTGCCGACGAGGCTTTCTCCGAGCATCCCGATCTGGCCGAAGCTTCGCGGGCGGACCTTGTCGCCGTGCTCGAGCGGGATCCAGCCTGCCACCGGCTCTTGCAGCCGCTTCTTTACTTCAAGGGTTATCAGGCGGTTCAGGCCTATCGTCTTGGCCACTGGCTCTGGCAGGAAGGGCGCAAGGATCTGGCCTATTTCATCCAGATGCGTGTCTCCGAGGTGTTTGGCATCGACATTCATCCAGCCGCGCGGATCGGCAAGGGCATCATGATCGACCACGCCCATTCCATCGTGATCGGCGAGACGGCTGTGGTTGGCAACAATGTCTCGATGCTGCATTCGGTGACCCTTGGCGGCACCGGCAAGGCCGATGGCGACCGCCATCCCAAGATCGGGGATGAGGTCTTGATCGGTGCTGGGGCCAAGGTTTTGGGCAATATCACCGTGGGCTGCTGCTCGCGCATTGCCGCAGGCTCGGTTGTTCTGGCTGACGTGCCGCCCGCAACCACCGTGGCCGGTGTGCCTGCCAAGGTGGTGGGATCGGCTGGCTGCGCGCACCCATCGGTCGCGATGGACCAAATCCTGCGCGACGACGAGGGCTGAGGCCTCAGGCCGAGAATTCCTCGAGCGCTTCCATGGCGTGGGCCGCGTACATATAGACCGGCCCGCCCCCCATCATGACTGCGACACCAATCGCTTCGACCACCTCTTCACGCGTGGCCCCAGCGCGAAGCGCGGTGCGGGTGTGATAGGCAATACAATCGGTGCAACGGGAATGGATGCCGATGGACAGCGACATCAGCTCCTTGACCTTGGCCGAGAGCGCGCCGTCCTGCATGGTGCCTTGATAAAGCTCTAGAAAGCCTTTCACCGCCCCGGAATGTTCGGTTCGAAAGGTCGCCAGGTTTCCGTTGGTATCGGCCAGATATT
>JBFEXG010000372.1:0-1656 GCA_041546005.1 Paracoccaceae bacterium | reverse complement strand
TGGGGCCGCGACAAGCTTGAAAAGGCTCTGACGCTTCTGACCGATACCGACCTTCAGCTTCGCTCCACCGCCAAAGCGCCACAGCAAGCACTGGTTGAACGCACGCTGATCCGCCTCGCCATGATGGCCCGCAGATAGGAGGCCCTATGCCTAAGGCCCTCATTACAGGCTCGGCCGGGTTCATCGGCTATCACCTTGCCCAAGACCTTCTGGCGCATGGCTATGAGGTCATCGGCCTCGATGCGATGACCGATTATTACGATGTGCGCCTCAAAGAGCGGCGGCAGGCGATGCTTCTGCAATCGCCCGCCTTCCGCGCGGTCAACCAGCGGATCGAGGACGACGGGGTTTTGCACGATCTGATCGCCAGAGAGCGCCCCGATGTGATCGTCCACCTCGCCGCCCAAGCCGGCGTGCGCTATTCCATCGACGCGCCGCGCTCCTATGTCGAGGCCAACCTGATCGGCACCTTCAACCTTCTCGAGGCCGTCCGCGCCACGCCTTGCGCGCATCTTTTGATGGCCTCGACCTCTTCGGTCTATGGCGCCAACACGGATATGCCCTATGCCGAGACCGACAAGGCCGATACGCAGATGTCGTTCTATGCGGCCACCAAGAAGGCCAACGAGGCGATGGCACATTCCTATGCCCATCTCTACGGCATGCCGATCACCATGTTCCGGTTCTTCACCGTCTATGGCCCCTGGGGCCGCCCCGACATGGCGCATTTCAAGTTTACCCGCGCGATCCTCGCCGGTGAGCCGATCGACATCTACAACCACGGCGTCATGCAGCGGGATTTCACCTATATCGACGATCTGGTGAACGGCATCCGGCTGTTGATCGACACGGCGCCGCCCAAGGACGGCAAGGCGCAGTCACCGCAGGACAGCCTTTCCCCCGTCGCGCCCTACCGGATCGTGAATATCGGCAACGGCGAGACCGTCCAGCTTGCGGATTTCATCGCCGCGATCGAGGCCGCCTGTGGCCGCGAGGCGATCCGCAACCTGATGCCGATGCAGCCCGGCGACGTGCCCGCCACTTGGGCCGACAACCGGCTTCTGGTCGATCTGACAGGCTATGCCCCGACCACCTCGGTTCAGGATGGCATCGCCCGCTTCGTGGCGTGGTTCCGCGACTATTACGGCGTTTGAAGTCGCTTGGCCGCGGCAAGCCCCGCTAGCCGCCCGGTGGCGAGGCAACCGGTCAGCAAATAGCCGCCCGTTGGCGCCTCCCAGTCGAGCATCTCGCCCGCCGCGAAAACACCGGGGCGATCCTTGAGCATCAGTCCTTCGTCGAGCGCCTCGAACCGCAGGCCCCCCGCGGTCGAGATCGCCTCGTCCATCGGGCGGGGGCCGGAATGCCGGACCGGGAGCGCCTTGAGGAGCGGCGCGAGGTCGTCGGGCAGGGGGCGGCCGAATTCGTTGAGCAGCGCCCAGCGGATGGGGTCGAGGCCGAGGGTTTGCCTGAGGTGCTTGGCGAGCGTAGCCTTGCCACGCGGACGGGACAGGGCGGTGCGGAGTTGCTCGAGGCTCTTTTCGGGAAAGAGGTCGATGAATAGCGGCGCGCCGTCGCGCAACGCCCGCGAGACGGAATAGACCCCGCCGCCCTCAAGGCCCCGTTTGGAAATCACAAATTCGCCGCGAGATGACAGAT
>JBFEXG010000374.1:0-1634 GCA_041546005.1 Paracoccaceae bacterium | reverse complement strand
GTGGTGAATCTTCTCGGCAATCCAAATGAATTCGAGCGGATTGCCCGTCTAACCGCCGGACGCGACATCCGGCTTCTCGAGGACAATTGCGAAGCGATGGGCGCCAGATATGCGGGCCGACAGGCCGGAACTTTCGGCGTCATGGGCTCGTATTCCTGTTTCTTCTCCCACCACATCTCGACGATGGAGGGTGGGGTCGTCGTGACCGACGACGAAGAAATCTATCACATCCTCCTTGCCCTGCGCGCCCACGGTTGGACCCGTGATCTTCCCAAGAGCAACCGTCTGGTCGGAACGAAAGGCGACGATCCCTTCGAGGAATCCTTCCGCTTTGTCCTTCCGGGCTACAACCTTCGGCCACTCGAACTTTCGGGTGCGATCGGACGCGAGCAGCTTCAGAAGCTCCCCGCACTTGTCGAGGGCCGCCGCGCCAACGCGGCACGTCTGTATCGGGCGCTGGGCGATCACCCCGACATTCTATTGCAGCGCGAGATCGGCGAAAGCAGTTGGTTCGGCTTCTCGCTGGTTATTCGGCCCGGTTCATCGCTGACCCGACGCGATCTCGTTCGGCGGCTGTCTGTAGCGGGCTTCGAATGCCGCCCCATCGTCGCAGGCAACTTCGCCCGCAACGAGGTTATGGCTCATATGGATCACCAAATCAGCGGGCCGCTGCGAAACGCGAACCACATCCACGACAACGGCCTTTTCATCGGCAACCATCACACCCCGATGGACGATGCCATCGAGGCGCTTGCAACGGTGCTTGATGCGAGCGAGGTCAGGTGAAGCCTAGCCGAGGATGCCCGGCAGGTTCAGCCCGTGCTCTTTCGCGCAATCGACGGCAATCTCATAGCCTGCATCCGCATGGCGCATGACGCCCGAGGCCGGATCGTTCCACAAAACGCGCTCGAGTCGGCGGGCGGCTTCGGGCGTGCCATCGGCGACGATCACGACACCCGCATGCTGGGAAAAGCCCATGCCGACGCCGCCGCCGTGGTGCAGCGACACCCATGTCGCGCCCGAGGCCACGTTGGTCATGGCATTGAGAAGCGGCCAGTCCGACACCGCATCCGATCCATCGCGCATGGCTTCGGTCTCGCGGTTGGGCGAGGCGACCGAGCCGCTATCGAGGTGATCGCGGCCGATAACGATCGGTGCCTTGAGCTCGCCCGAGGCGACCATCTCGTTGAACATCAGGCCCGCGCGATGCCGGTCGCCAAGGCCGATCCAGCAGATCCGCGCCGGAAGGCCCTGAAATGCGATACGGTCAGCGGCCATGTCGAGCCAGCGGTGCAGGTGGGCGTTCTCGGGGAAGAGCTTCTTCATTGCCGCATCGGTCTTGGCGATATCCTCGGGATCGCCCGAAAGCGCGCACCAACGGAACGGCCCGATGCCCTTGCAGAAGAGCGGGCGGATATAGGCCGGAACGAAGCCGGGGAAGGCGAAGGCATTCTCGAGGCCTTCTTCCAGCGCCATCTGGCGGATGTTGTTGCCGTAGTCGACGGTCGGCACCCCCATCTCGTGAAACGCCACCATGGCCGCGACCTGCACCTTCATCGAAGCACGGGCGGCCTTCTCAACCGCCTTGGGATCGCTCTCTTGCTTGGCGCGCCACTCGGCCACGGTCCAGCCCT
>JBFEXG010000095.1:0-8346 GCA_041546005.1 Paracoccaceae bacterium | reverse complement strand
GCCTACCCCGACCGCATCGGCCAGCGCCGCCCCGGCGATCAGCCGCGCTATCTTCTCTCGGGCGGCAAGGGCGCGATCCTCGACGCTGCCGACCCGCTCGCCGGTCAGCCCTTCCTTGTTGCCACAGACCTCGACGGCGATCCCCGCGAAGCCAAGATCCGCATCGCCGCGCCGATTACGGAGAGCCAGATCCGCGCCACTCTCGCCGACCGGATCACCGAAGAGACCACCTGTCAGTGGTCCAAGCGCGACCGTCGCGTTCTGGCGCGGCGGCAGGAGCGGCTCGGCGCGCTTGCCCTCAGCGACCGGCCCTGGCTAGAGGCCCCGCCGGAGGCCATCGCCCGCGCCATGTGTGAAGGGGTGCGGGATTTGGGGCTGCGGCTCGAGGGGGCGGCGGCACGGTTCCGGGCGCGGGTCGAGCTTGTCCGCGCGGGGGGATCAGAGCTGCCGGATATGACAGACGCGGCACTTCTCGACACCCTCGAAGGCTGGCTCCTGCCCCACCTTGCGGGCGTGAAATCCGCCGAGGACTGGAAACGTTTCAACCCGCTTGACGCTCTGCGATCCATGCTGACTTGGTCCCAGATGCAGACCCTCGATGCCTCTGCCCCCGCGCATTTCGAGACGCCCCTCGGCCGCCGCATCGCCATCGACTATGACGGCGAGACGCCCGAGATCACCTTGCGCCTGCAAGAGATGTTCGGCGTCACCCGCCACCCGATGATCGGCAAAACGCCCCTGCGTGTGACGCTCCTCTCGCCCGGCGGCAAGCCGGTGCAGACGACAACCGATATCCCCGGCTTCTGGGCCTCGTCCTATGCAGACGTGCGCAAGGACATGCGCGGCCGCTATCCCCGCCATCCCTGGCCCGAAGACCCGACCGTGGCGGAACCCACGCTCAGGGCCAAACCGCGGGGGACCTAGGCCCGCCTAACAGCAGCAACTGTCGCCGCTCTGAATAGGCGGGCACGGCACGGTTCCGTAGGAACAGAAAACGCAGCAATCCCCCGGCTCGGGCTTGAGAACCGCACCGCAAGACTTGCACTCGTAGAACCACTGGCAGCTATCAGTCGGCATCGTCTCAAGTTCCGAGTGCCCACAGCGCGGGCAGGTCAGCGTGCTTTGGAGGACGACTGCGGAGCCAGACATGCGCGGCCTCTAGGCCCCCATGTAGTCCCGCTTGCCCAAGGGCACGCCATTGTGGCGCAGGATGTCGTAGGCGGTTGTGAGATGGAAATAGAACTGGGGCATCGAATAAAGCGTTGCCATGTCGAGGCCCGAAAGGGTCATATCGCCTGCCCTTTGCTTGAGAACGAGCGAGCGGGTCTCGGCCCCTGAAAGGCGCTCCCGCGAATAGCCTTCGACGTAGGCTTTGACCTTGGTGATGCGCGCCTGAAGCTCGGCAAAGCTCACTTCGGTATCGGGAAACGAGGGCATCTCATCAACGCAGAGCCGAGCCGGCAGGCGGGCCGCGAAATCGCAAGTCAGCTGCACCTGCCGCGTGAAGCTGAGCATATCGGGGTAGAGGCGAAAATCGAGGATCGCCTCGGGCTTGATATTGTGCTCGGTGCAGTGCGCCTCGGCCTTGGTCAGAAGACCCGACAGGGCCGAAAGGCCGCGCATCAGCGGCGGGATCACATAGTCATACATCTGGAACTCTCCCGAGGAATCACGGCGGCTTGCAGGCCGCCTTCGCGGGCGAGCCTAGCGCAATTCTTCCGGTGCCGACATGAAATCTCGCGGGGATCAGACCCCGAGGCACCAGCGCATGATCGCCTTCTGGGCGTGGAGGCGGTTTTCGGCCTCGTCCCAGATCACCGAATGCGGGCCGTCCATGACCGAGGAGGTCGCCTCGTCGTCGCGGTGGGCGGGCAGGCAGTGCATGAAGAGGCTGTCGTCCTTGGCCTGCGCCATGAGCGCATCGTTCACCTGATAGCCGCGCAGCTGGTTGTGGCGGCGTTCGCGGGCCGATTGCGGATCGTGCATCGAGACCCAAGTGTCGGTGACGACGAGATCGGCGCCTGCGACCGCCTTGGCCGGATCGCGCTCGATGACGATGTTGGAACCCTTGGCGCGGGCTTCCTGCACGAAGGCCATTTCGGGATCGAGCGTTTCAGGGCCGGTGAAGGTCAGATCGAAGCCGAGCTGGCCTGCGGCATGGATGAAGGAGGCGCAGACATTGTTGCCGTCGCCCGACCAGACCACCTTCTTGCCGGCGATCGGGCCGCGGTGTTCTTCGTAGGTCATCACATCGGCCATGATCTGGCAGGGATGCGAGCGGTTGGTGAGGCCGTTGATCACCGGCACGGTCGCGTATTCGGCCATGTCGAGGAGGGTCTGTTCCTCGAAGGTGCGGATCATGATGAGATCGACATAGCGGCTGAGGACACGGGCGGTATCGGCGATGGTCTCGCCGTGGCCGAGCTGCATATCCGCACCCGAGAGGACCATCGTCTCGCCGCCGAGCTGGCGCACGCCCACATCGAAGGAGACGCGGGTGCGGGTTGAGGGTTTTTCGAAGATCAGCGCAACCATGTGGCCCTTGAGCGGCTGGTCATCGTCGGGCGTACCTTTGGGGAGGCCGGCGCGGGCGGTTTTCATCGCCTGCGCTGTGTCGAGGATCTGCCGCAGGTCGGCGGGGCTCGTCTTGTTGATATCGAGGAAATGGTTCATGTCGGTCGCTTTCTGGGAGAGGCGGGAGGGGGCTCTGCCCCCCGGCCTTCGGCCTCCCCCCGGAGTATTTTCAGCCAAAAGAAATCAAAGAGTGGATGCTGCCTTGTCGAGGCGGGCGATGGCTTCGTTGATATCTTCGTCGGGAATGTTAAGGGCTGGCAGCAGTCGGATCACGTTGTTGGCGGCGGGCACAGTCAGCACCTCGGCGGCGTAGCCGGCCTTGATCATATCGGTATTGGGCACCTTGCACTTGATGCCGAGCATGAGGCCGACGCCGGTAATGCTGTCGAAAACATCCGGGTGCGCGGCAACAAGGGCTTCGAGGCGCTGGCGGAAGAGGCCGGCCTTGCGGTTGACGTCGGCAAGGAAGGCGTCGTCGGCCACGAGGTCCATCACACGGGCGCCGACGGAGCAGGCCAGCGGGTTTCCGCCATAGGTCGAGCCGTGGGTGCCGGCGGTCATGCCGGAGGCAGCCTCTTCGGTGGCGAGAACCGCGCCCAAGGGAAAGCCGCCGCCGATGCCTTTGGCGACCATCATGATATCGGGGGTGACGCCGGCCCATTCATGGGCGAAGAGCTTGCCCGTGCGGCCCATGCCGCATTGGACCTCGTCGAGGATCAGGTGGATGCCGTTTGTATCGCACAGATCGCGCAGGCCCTTGAGGCACTGGTCGGGCAGCGGGCGGATACCGCCCTCGCCCTGCACCGGCTCGATCAAGATGGCGGCGACGTCGGGCTGGGTGGCGGCCGCGTTGAGCGCCTCGTGATCGCCCCAGGCGAGGTGGACGAAACCCGGCAGCAGCGGGCCGAAGCCCTTGGTCATCTTCTCCGAGCCAGCGGCGGCGATGCCGGCCGAAGAGCGGCCGTGGAAAGAGCCTTCGAAGGTGATGATCTTGACCCGCTCGGGGTGGCCTTTCTCATAGTGATACTTACGAGTCATCTTGACCGCGAGCTCGCAGGCCTCGGTGCCGGAGTTGGTGAAGAACGCGGTATCGGCGAAGGTCGCGTCGACGAGCTTGTCGGCCAGCGCCTGCTGGGCGGGGATCTGGTAGAGGTTGGAGGTGTGCCAGAGAGCACCCGCCTGCTCGGTCAGGGTCTTCACGAGCTCGGGATTGGCATGGCCCAGCGCATTCACCGCGATCCCGGCGCCGAGATCGAGAAACCGTCGGCCGTCTGCCTCGATCAACCAGGAGCCTTCACCTTTGACGAAGGTCAGGGGAGCGCGGTTATAGGTCGGTAGGAGCGAGGGGATCATTTGGGCCTCCGATGGTGAAGATCAAGGGGTGCCCCATGGCCGGAAGGGTGTCAACGGGTTCGCAGGCCTTGGCCCCGTATTTGCAGGCGGATGTGGCACAAGGCCACGCCTTTAGGGCTTGAGGCGATAGCCCATGCGGAACCAGCGCCAGCAGAGCGCGAGGATCGCCAGCGCCGCGCCCGATGCGACGGTCAGACCAAGCGCGGGGGTGCTGTCGGAGACGCCGATCATGCCATAGCGGACGCCATCGATGATGTAGAAGAAGGGGTTGGCGTGGCTCATCGCCTGTAGGGGCGCAGGCAGGGCGGTGATCGAATAGAAGGTTCCCGAGAGGAACGACAGGGGCGTCACCACGAAGTTGCTGATGGCAGAGAGCTGGTCGAACTTGTTGGCGAAAATCGCGGCGACGATGCCGAGCGCCCCCATGAAGACCGAACCTGCGAGAACGAAGGCGAGCGTCCAGAGTGGGTGAGCGATGCCGACGCCGAGGAAGAGCCAAGCGCCAACGGCGATCACGACAGCCACGATCATCCCGCGCGCCACGGCCCCTGCGATATAGCCGATGACCAGCTCAAGCGGGCTGAGCGGCGGCATCAGCGTATCGACGATATTGCCCTGAACTTTTGCCGAGGTGATCGACGAGGAGGTATTGGCAAAAGCGTTCTGGATCACGGTCATCGTCAGGATGCCGGGCGCGAGAAAATGCATGAAGGGCACGCCCATCACGTCGCCGCGCCCCTTGCCGATAGCGATGGTGAAAATCAGGAGAAAAAGGCCCGCGTTGATGAGTGGCGCCATGATCGTCTGACTCCAGACGTTGAGAAAGCGCATGACCTCGCGCCGGGCCAGCGTGTAGGTGCCAAGCCAGTTGACCCGGCCAAACCGGCGCACGCCCATTTGTTGCGCTGTGTTCATCTGCCCACTCCTCACCGTGCGAAATGATTCGACCGCTTGTATCCCGCGTTCCCATGCTTAGAATAGGGGGCTGACCCGAGAACTTGGCCGGATGCGCCCGTAGGCCCCGCCCTTTAGCCGAAGGAAGATAGGATGTCGTGGACCGACGAGCGCGTCGAGCTCTTGAAGAAGATGTGGACCGAAGGCCAATCGGCCAGCCAGATCGCCAAGGAATTGGGCGGGGTGACCCGCAATGCCGTGATCGGCAAGGTGCATCGCCTTGGCCTGTCGAACCGCGCCGGCGCCGGCGCCGCGCCCTCGACCCCGGCCGCGAGCCCCGCCAAGCCCGCCAAAGAAAAGCCCGCGCTGCAGACCGCCGCGAAGCCGGCCGGAGGCGAGGCCAAGCCCGCCGCCAAAGCCAAGCCCGCGGTTAAAGAGCCCGAGGAAGCCTCAGATAGCAGTGATACGATCCCGATGAGCGCCGCCCGCCGTGCGATCATCCCTGCTGGCCAGCCCCTGCCGCCGCAGCCCTCGGCCAACGAGATCAGCCCCGAGGCGCTGGCCAAGGTGAGCGAGGTCGAAAAGACCGCCAAGAAGCTGACGCTGATGGAACTTACCGAGAAGACCTGCAAATGGCCCGTGGGCGACCCCGCGACCGACAATTTCTGGTTCTGCGGCCTGCCCGTGCAACAGGGCAAGCCCTATTGCGAGGCCCATGTCGGTGTGGCCTTCCAACCCATGAGCGCCCGCCGCGACCGGCGGCGCTGAAAAAGCGGGCGCTAGCCCCATGTCACAGAACCCGCCCAACCTCCGCCCCGACCTCGCGCCGCGCGCATTGATCACCGATGTGCCGCGGCCCGGCCAGCCGACCATTGGCATGGTCTCGCTGGGCTGCCCCAAGGCGCTTGTCGATAGCGAACGCATCCTGACGCGCCTGCGGGCCGAAGGCTATGCGATCTCGCCCGACTACGCGGGCGCCGATGCGGTGATCGTCAATACCTGCGGGTTCCTCGACAGCGCCAAAGCCGAAAGCCTCGAGGCGATTGGCGAGGCACTGGCGGAAAACGGCAAGGTGATCGTCACCGGCTGCCTCGGCGCCGAGCCCGAGTTCATCACCGGCGCGCACCCGTCCGTGCTGGCGGTGACGGGCCCGCAGCAATACGAGCAGGTGCTCGACGCGGTGCACGGCGCGGTGCCGCCCGACCCCGATCCTTTCGTTGACCTGCTGCCCGCCTCCGGCGTGAAGCTCACCCCTCGGCACTACAGCTATCTAAAGATTTCCGAGGGCTGCAATCACCACTGCAAATTCTGCATCATCCCCGATATGCGCGGCCGTCTGGTGAGCCGCCCCGCCCATGCCGTGATCCGCGAGGCGGAAAAGCTCGTCGAGGCGGGGGTGAAGGAACTGCTGGTCATCAGCCAAGACACCTCGGCCTATGGCGTTGACATCAAACACAAAGAGGATCGCGGCCACCGCGCCCACATCACCGACCTCGCCCGCGATCTGGGCAGCCTCGGCGCCTGGGTGCGGTTGCACTACGTCTACCCCTACCCCCATGTGCGCAACCTAATCCCGCTCATGGCCGAGGGGCTGATCCTGCCCTACCTCGATATCCCCTTCCAGCACGCCCACCCCGAGACGCTGCGGCGCATGGCCCGCCCCGCCGCCGCCGCCAAAACGCTCGATGAAATCGCCGCCTGGCGCCGCGACTGCCCCGATATCACCCTTCGCTCGACCTTCATCGTCGGCTACCCCGGCGAAACCGAGGAGGAGTTCCAGACGCTGCTCGACTGGATGGACGAAGCCCAGCTCGACCGCGTCGGCTGCTTCCAATACGAGAACGTCGCTGGCGCACGGTCAAACGACTTGCCGGATCACGTCCCCGACGAGATCAAGCAAGAGCGCTGGGATCGCTTTATGGAAAAAGCCCAAGCGATTTCGGAGGCAAAACTGGCCGCCAAGGTTGGAAAAGTGATGGAGGTGATCGTCGACGACATCGACGAAGATGGCATCGCCACCTGCCGCACCAAGGGCGACGCACCGGAAATCGACGGCAACCTCTTCATAGATGAAGATACCGAAACCCTCTCGGTCGGCGATATCGTCACCGTCGAGGTCGACGAAGCAGGCGAATATGATCTTTGGGGCCGCCTCCCCGCCTGATCTTCTTTTGGCCTAAAATACTCCGGGGGTGAGGCCCGAAGGGCCGAGGGGGCAGCGCCCCCTAACCACGGTTGATTTTTGCGCCAAAGCGGCGTTTCATACCCCCATGAAACGCCTCATTCCTCTTGCCGCCCTTCTTCTCCTCACCGCCTGCGCCACGGCGCCCTTGGCCATCGAAGGCTCGCGTGGTTTCTTCTGGGGGCTGTTTGATGGCGCGGTAGCGCCCATTGCCTTTGTGATCAGCTGGTTCTCCGACAGCGTCGGGATCTACGGCATCCCCAATTCCGGCGGCTGGTATGATTTCGGCTTCCTCTTGGGTCTGACAGCCTGGGCCGGTGGCGGCGCAGCCGCTCGCAAACGCCGCCGCTGGGACTGAACTCTCGACCGAAGTCTCTCCTGCGCTATAATGCCGCAATCGGACTCATCTTGGGGTTCGGTCAAAAGGGGAAACAACACATGAATGTCTCAAGAAATTTCATTCTCGCCGGCGCGGCCTATCTGATCATCGGCATCTGCTTTGGCATCTACATGGGCGCAACCGGCGATCACACGATGGCGCCGCTCCATGCCCACATAAACCTTCTCGGCTTCACGCTGATGACCGTCTTCGGCGTGCTCTATCGGGTCTTTCCCGAAACCGGCCTGTCGGGCTTGGCCCGCATCCATTTTTGGCTGCACCTCGGCGGTACGATCATCCTTCTGATCATGCTCTATCTCCTGTTCTCGGGCAGCATTGCAGAGGAATCCATGTTCCCGCTCGCCCCGATTGCCGAGATCGCCGTTCTCGCCGGGATCGTGATCTACGCCTACAACGTTTTGAAAAACCTCAAATAGATCAGGCGTCTGATCCGAGATAAATCCTGACCGCTTCTGCCACATGGCGGAAGCGGTCGCCGCCTAGATGTTTGCCCCCAAACCAGCGGGTGACGCAAACGACATGGCCCTCGCGCCCCTCGCGCTCCAGCATCCGCAGGATCACCATCCCCGCGCCCGCCTCGCCGTCGTCGTTCTTCAAAGGCCCCTCGGGCAAAAGAACGGCCCAGCTGTTGTGCGTGGCTTTGGCAAACTTCTTGTTGCGGCAAAGGGCTTTGACGAAATCTTTTACGTCCTCGGCCGAGCCGACATCAGCACCCGACACCGCATAACGCGAGCCGCGGTCGGTTATAACGTTTTCAAGGATCCGCATGAGCGAACCCTGCCACCGGCATCAGTCGGCCTCAAGCCTCGGCGGGCGATATCCGTTCAAGAAGATCGCGGTTTTGGCAATAGGCCGGCGCGCGCTCGGCGTGAGCATGGCTATCAATCCAATGCGGGCATTCTTCGGCGCCGTCACAAGTGGTGCAGCGGATCACGGCCGTGCG
>JBFEXG010000228.1:0-3999 GCA_041546005.1 Paracoccaceae bacterium | reverse complement strand
TCGCGCGGCCACGGGGCATGATCTTGTTGGATTTCTCTTTTCCTCCAACGCTTTGCGGCTGGATCGTGGTGCTGAGGGCACAGCCCGCCTTGGCCGGATCGAGGCGATTGCGGCAAGCCGCGTGGCGGTTGTCCTACCGCCCTTGCGCCCCGAAGCGGTGGCCCGCTTGACCGGCATCGACGCAGCACACCGCGCCCCGACCCTGTCGATGACATGGCGCGAGACCCGCGAGGCGATCAAGGCCATGGCTCGCGCGCAGGGGCATAAATCAGGGCAGTTCGTTCTGGTGGGCGAGACCGCGCTCGAGGAGGACTGGGCCTATACCGGCCAGACCGCGGGGTTTCTTGCGGGCGACCGGTTCTTCGCGGCGTCCCTCTAGGCTGCGGCGAAATCCGCCAGAACCTGTCGTTTCAGCCCTCGCACCCCCTGCTGCAATGCCCCAATGTCACCGGGCTTTTCCCCTTTAAACGGGGGCCAACTAAGGCTATCTGCCGGACGAAGACGGAAGGGGAATACCATGTCGCTGCCATTCGAAGAGCCAGGCCCTGTTGAGAAAGACTGGTCAGACGCGATCAGCCCGATCGAAGAGATCATCAACGATGCCCGCAACGGCCGGATGTTTATTCTTGTCGATCACGAGGATCGCGAGAACGAAGGCGATCTGGTGATCCCCGCCCAAATGGCGACGCCGGACGCGATCAATTTCATGGCGACCCACGGGCGCGGCCTGATTTGCTTGTCGCTCACCAGCACGAGGATCGATCAGCTTGGCCTGCCGCTCATGGCCTCGCAGAACTCTTCGCGCCATGAAACCGCTTTCACCGTCTCGATCGAGGCGCGCGAAGGCGTCAGCACCGGCATTTCCGCCCATGACCGCGCCCGCACCGTCTCGGTCGCCATCGACGCCTCAAAAAGTGCGACCGATATCGCTACCCCCGGCCATGTCTTCCCGCTTCGCGCCCGTGACGGCGGCGTTCTCGTCCGCGCGGGCCACACTGAGGCGGCCGTCGATATCAGCCGCCTTGCCGGCCTCAATCCTTCGGGCGTGATCTGCGAGATCATGAAGGAAGACGGGACGATGGCCCGCCTGCCAGACCTGATCGCTTTCGCCCAGCGGCATAACCTCAAGATCGGCACGATTTCCGATCTGATCGCCTATCGCCGCCGCTACGACAATCTCGTGCGGATGACCGAGGCCGATACGATCCACAGCGAATTTGGCGGCGATTGGTCGATGCGCGTGTTCACCGACGAGATTCAGGGGGCCGAGCATATCGCGCTGACCAAGGGCGATCTGTCGGGCGACGAGCCGGTCTTGGTGCGGATGCACGCGCTTGATCCCATGCTCGATGTGATCGGCACCGGCCCCGCAGGCCGCACCCGCGAGTTTGGCGATGCGATGACCATGATCGCCAAGGAAGGCCGCGGCGCCGTGATCCTCCTGCGCGATCTGCACATGAAGCTGCACGCCCATGATTTCGCCTCGCCGCAGACGCTCCGCCAATACGGTGTGGGCGCACAGATCCTGTCGTCACTGGGCCTGTCGCGGATCGTGCTCCTGACCAATTCGCCCAAGCCCAAGGTGATCGGCCTTGATGCCTATGGCATTGAAATCGTTGATACTCGCAAGGTCGAGGGGAAAAGCTGATGGCTGGAGCTTCGCACTACACCCTCGCGCGCCCCGAGTTTGACAAGCCGGTCAAACTCCTCATCGTCGTTGCGCCCTATTACAAGGATATCGCCGACGAGCTGATCGCCGGCGCCAAGGCCGAGATCGAGGCCGCAGGCGGCACCTGGGAACTTGTCGAGGTTCCCGGTGCGCTCGAAGTGCCGACCGCCATCGGGATTGCCGAGCGGATGTCCAACTTTGACGGCTATGTCGCCCTCGGCTGCGTGATCCGGGGCGAGACAACGCACTACGACACCGTCTGCAACGACTCGAGCCGGGCGCTCACGCTGCTTGGTTTGCAAGGGCTTTGCATCGGCAATGGCATCCTCACCGTGGAAAACCACGAGCAGGCCGCCGTTCGTGCGGAAGCCAAGGGCCAGAACAAAGGCGGCGGCGCGGCCGCTGCGGCCTTGCACCTGATCGCTCTCAGCCGTAAGTGGGGCCGCGCCAGCAAGGGCGTTGGCTTTACCGGAGAGATCCTTCTCGCACGCGAGGGGAACGGGCAGACGAACGCATGACAAAATCCAAGACCGAACACCGCAAGATGAAATCGGCCTCGCGGCTCTATGCCGTTCAGGCGCTTTTCCAGATGGAGGCCTCGGGCCAGACCGTCGATTCCGTCATGCGCGAGTTCGAGACCTTCCGCTTTGGCGCCGTCTATGAAGGCGACGAGATGCAGGAAGGCGATGTGGAGACCTTCCGCGGGTTGATGGAGGGCGCCGTGAACGAGCAGGCCAAGATCGACCAGATGACCGATCGCGCGCTTGTCGCCAAATGGCCGATTGCGCGCATCGACCCGACGCTCCGGGCGCTGTTCCGTGCGGCAGGGGCCGAGCTCATCGCCAAGGACACGCCGCCCAAGGTGGTGATCACCGAGTTCGTGCATGTGGCCGAGGCCTTCTTCGACGGTGGCAAAGAGCCCAAGTTCGTCAACGCTGTCCTCGATCACATGGCCCGCGAGGCGCAGCCCGAGGCCTTCTAGGCCTGCGACAAAGCAGGCATTGAACGCCGGAGGGCATAATCCTAGCTTTTGTCTGAAAGCGAGGTTGCCATGCCCAAGCTCATCCGCCTCTACATCGTCAACGTCATCACCGGCTTCGGCCTCGCCGCGCTTCTCGTCGGGGCCATCCTCTGGCTCGACGTGGCGCATCTGAGGCATCTGGTGACAACCAGCGATCAGGGGCTATTGGCTTTGTTTCTCTTGTGGTTCTTCCACGGGATCGTGTTCGCGGGCGTGCAATTTGCCATCGCCATCATGAACATGGCCGAGGATGACGAGCCGCGCGGCGGCCTGCGCCTTCCGGTGCTGAAACGCGTCGCCGTCCGCAAGGACTAGGCCAGCTCGGCCTCTTCCTCGGCGGTCAGCGCCCGCGACGGCACCCAAGCATAACCATTTTCGCAAAGGATCACTGCTTCGCGCAGGCCGTGCGGCTTGTTGGTTGGTTCCTGAAGGATCGTCGCGTCATGCGGGTGAGCCTCGGCGGCCGCCACCGCCGCATCGGGATCGGTCTCATAGAGCCTCAACTCGATCCCAGCGCCGCGCGGACCCGCTTCGGGCAAAAGGGATGCGAGAGGGTGATTGGCGAAGGTCGGGTCGGAATGCAGCTGAAAGACCTGCCCGCCATAGCGCAGGATCGCGAAATCGCGGCTGGCCTGATGGAAGGTCATGCCAAAGACGTCGCTCAGAAAAGCCACCATCCGCGGCACATCCCGCACCAGAAGGTTCAGCCCAAGGTCAGAAAGCGATCGCCCAAAATCGGGCGCGGAAACCTTGTCGTAATCCATTCTTCCCTCTCGCCGCGGGGTTAAAGTGGCGGGAACCGCGGCAACCGTGGACGTTTTATTCCCGAGGACCTGTGTTTACAGGTGGGCGCCAGATAATCAGGCCAGGGCCAGAACAGAGCCAGCTCCCTCGGATTTGCTTAAGGCCACTGGAATGTAACGCTTGGCACGAGAGGGGCAGAAACCCGCCACCGTCATAGGTAGGGCCGCGCAAACGCTGCCGCAAGGTGGATTTCGAGTGCATCGACATTATTGGCTCGCCTTGGAAAAGCGCTGGCCTCTAGGCTTGACCGGTGTTCACCATATGTTCATATCTTGGGTATGTCCGATACGACCGACATAGAGAACCTTCGCCCCGGCCAACTTTTGGCGCGCGGAGTGTGCCGGCATCTTCTCAGCCACGATTTCGTGACGGTCGAAGAGCTGGTGCCAACCAGCGGGTTGCGTGTGGATGTGATGGCTCTTGGTCCCAAAAGCGAGATTTGGGTGATCGAGTGCAAATCAAGCCGCGCCGATTTCCAGTCGGACAACAAGTGGCAGGGCTATCT
>JBFEXG010000229.1:0-3998 GCA_041546005.1 Paracoccaceae bacterium | reverse complement strand
CGATCTCTCGGCCCGGCGGATGTCCCGCGAGGTGCCGAGCGTACTCATCGCTCTTGCCGCCGCGTTTGGCGTCACGATCTTCGCGGGGCTCGGCTCGCTGACGGTAGACTGGCAACCGATCAGCATCGAAAGCGGCTGGCAGCTTGCCGGCGCGATGACCTTTGTCGTTGGCGGCTATGTCGCCTCTGTTACCGCGATGCGCACCGGCGAGATCGGCTTTGTCGCCCCCTTCCGGTATGCAAGCCTATTGGTCGCACTGGTCGTCGGATTTCTGGCGTTCGGGGATTGGCCCGACCGGATCACCCTCGTGGGTGCGGCCATTGTGGTGGCCACGGGTCTCTTCACCCTCTATCGTGAGCGCAAGATGCGCCGGGCCGCCGCCCGAGCCGCCCGCGCTTGAGAGACAGGATGCAGGTTATCGGACTGTGCCGGTTTTCCTATCCGGCCAACATCAATGCTTTTCAGACACGCCATAGAGACATGGCCGAAAGAACGGCCGCGCTTTATGCGCCGGATCGTCTTGAGGCGCGGACGTTCCTGTTCGAAAATTTCCTCTTGCCTGCGCTACGCGCCCAGACCGATCCGGATTTTACGCTTCTCGTCTTGATGGGCGACGACCTCCCCGAACCTTGGCGCTCGCGGATTCTCGGGGCCATTTCGGATGCCCCGCAGATCAAGCCGGTGTTTCGCCCTGCCGGTCGCGCTCACCGCGATCTCTATCGCGAAGTTTTCCTTGCCGAGCGGGACAAGGCCGCGGGGCTGGTGGCCGAGTATCGGATCGACGATGATGATGCCGTAGCAGTAGATTTCGTCGAACGCCTGAGGAAGGCGGAACCGCTTCTTGCGCCTTTGGTCAAAGATCACGGTCGCGCCGCGATTGATTTCCAGAAGGGGCTGCTGATGGAATTGGGCCAAACTCAGATCGATTATCGGCCCGTCGTCGTGCCGGGCTGGGCCCCAGCGCTGGCGATGGTCCAAAGGTCCGGCTCGGAAAAATGCGTGATGGATATCATGCACCACAAAATGTGGCTGCATATGCCGACACTGACGTTTCAGGACAGCCCGATGTTTCTGCGCGGCAGCCATGATACAAACGACAGCCAGATCAAGCTCGGCGGCGCTGGCGACTTCAAACTCCCCACCGAAGACATCCCCGCGCTTCTTCGGGATCGCTTTGGGGTGGATATGGCCTATTCCGCGCGCAAATGGGCCGAATTGACCGCAAGCCAAGCCCCGCTCGGGTGATCTTGGGGTTCCGCATTCGCGGCTGTTGACACCCCCCCCGACTCCCCCTATACGCCGCCCATCCGGGTCCGGGGCTTTCCCCGTGCCCGATATCAGAGTCGTCGTGGTCATGATCCGGGCTATTGCTGCCTTGATCCTCTGAGAACCCACCGCACCGATCCTCCGGTAAGGGATCGACTGCGGGCTTTTTGTGCTGTTGCGGACGCGCATGGCACGCAATCGAAACTGCGGACCTACGGGGCCGCTACACATGTGTAGGATAGGGAACATAACCCAATGCCAACGATCCAGCAGCTGATCCGCAAGCCGCGGCAGCCCAAAGTTACGAAGTCCAAGTCGCAGCACCTCGAGTCCTGCCCCCAGAAGCGTGGTGTCTGCACCCGCGTCTACACCACCACCCCCAAGAAGCCGAACTCGGCTATGCGTAAGGTTGCCAAGGTGCGCCTGACGAATGGTTTCGAGGTCATCAGCTACATCCCGGGTGAGAGCCACAACCTTCAGGAACACTCGGTTGTCCTGATCCGTGGCGGCCGTGTGAAAGACCTTCCGGGCGTCCGTTACCATATCCTGCGCGGTGTCCTCGATACCCAGGGTGTCAAGAACCGTAAGCAGCGTCGTTCGAAATACGGCGCCAAGCGTCCGAAGTAAGGAGAGACCGCAATGTCGCGTCGTCACGCCGCCGAAAAACGCGAAATCCTACCCGACGCCAAGTATGGCGATCGCGTGGTTTCGAAATTCATGAACAACCTGATGATCGACGGCAAGAAATCTGTCGCCGAACGCATCGTCTACAACGCCTTCGAGCGCGTTGAAGGCCGCCTGAAGAAGGCCCCGGTCGAGGTTTTCCACGAAGCCCTCGACAACATCAAACCGAGCGTCGAAGTCCGTTCGCGCCGTGTTGGTGGTGCCACCTATCAGGTTCCGGTCGAAGTCCGCCCCGAGCGCCGCGAAGCGCTTGCGATCCGCTGGCTGATCACCGCCGCCAAGAACCGCAATGAAAACACCATGGAAGAGCGCCTTGCCGGCGAACTGCTCGACGCAGTCAACGGCCGTGGCACCGCGGTGAAGAAGCGGGAAGACACCCACAAGATGGCCGACGCGAACAAAGCGTTCAGCCATTACCGCTGGTAAGGAGTCCGACACATGGCACGCGAATACCCCCTCCGCCGTTATCGGAACTTCGGGATCATGGCCCACATCGATGCGGGCAAGACCACCACGACCGAGCGGATCCTCTACTACACCGGCAAGTCCCACAAGATCGGCGAAGTCCACGACGGCGCCGCGACGATGGACTGGATGGAGCAGGAACAGGAACGCGGCATCACCATCACCTCCGCCGCCACCACCACTTTCTGGCAGCGTCAGGAAGATCCGACCCCGGAAGGGACCTCGGACACCAAGATCCGCTTCAACATCATCGACACCCCCGGCCACGTTGACTTCACCATCGAAGTCGAGCGTTCGCTTGCGGTTCTCGACGGTGCTGTTTGCCTTCTCGACGCCAACGCCGGCGTTGAGCCCCAGACCGAAACCGTCTGGCGTCAGGCCGACCGCTACAAGGTCCCGCGTATCGTGTTCGTCAACAAGATGGACAAGATCGGCGCCGACTTCGACAACTGCGTTCGCATGATCAAAGACCGCACCGGCGCGACCCCCGCTCCGATCGCGTTCCCGATTGGTGCCGAGGACAAGCTCGAAGGCATCGTCGACCTGATCAAGATGGAAGAGTGGGTTTGGGAAGGTGAAGATCTGGGCGCGTCCTGGGTCCGTAAGCCGATCCGCCCCGAGCTTCAGGACCGCGCCGCCGAAATGCGCGCCAACCTGATCGAGATCGCTGTCGACATGGACGACGCCGCGATGGAAGCCTATCTCGAAGGCAACGAGCCCGACGAAGCAACCCTTCGCGCGCTCATCCGCAAGGGCACCCTCGCCCTCGCTTTCGTTCCGGTCACCGCCGGTTCGGCCTTCAAGAACAAGGGTGTTCAGCCGCTCCTCAACGCTGTTGTGGACTATCTCCCGTCGCCGCTCGACGTTCCGGCTTATGTCGGCTTCGCTCCGGGTGACGAGACCGAGACCCGCAACATCGAGCGTCACGCCGATGACAGCGAGCCCTTCTCGGCTCTGGCGTTCAAGATCATGAACGACCCGTTCGTCGGTTCGCTGACCTTTACGCGCATCTATTCGGGCGTCCTCAAGAAGGGCGACTCGATGCTCAACTCGACCAAGGGCAAGAAAGAGCGCGTTGGCCGGATGATGATGATGCACGCCATCAACCGCGAAGAGATCGAAGAGGCTTTCGCCGGCGACATCATCGCGCTGGCGGGTCTGAAAGACACCACCACTGGTGACACTCTGTGCTCGGAAAAAGGGCCCGTCGTTCTCGAAACGATGACCTTCCCGGATCCGGTTATCGAGATCGCCGTTGAACCCAAGACCAAGGCCGACCAGGAAAAGATGGGCATCGCGCTCGCTCGCCTGGCTGCCGAAGACCCGTCCTTCCGCGTCGAGACCGACTTCGAGAGCGGCCAGACCATCATGAAGGGCATGGGCGAACTTCACCTCGACATTCTCGTCGACCGGATGAAGCGCGAGTTCAAGGTCGAGGCCAACATCGGTGCGCCGCAGGTGGCCTACCGCGAGACCATCGGTCACGAGGTCGAGCACAGCTACACCCACAAGAAGCAGTCGGGTGGTTCGGGCCAGTTCGCCGAGGTCAAGCTGGTCATCACTCCGACCCAGCCGGGCGAAGG
>JBFEXG010000375.1:0-1628 GCA_041546005.1 Paracoccaceae bacterium | reverse complement strand
TTGGGGCGGCGGATTGCCCCTGCACATTGGCGCCGATCCGGCCTATCCTTGGGATATGGAATCTTACGCGGAATATTGGACCTCGCGGGCGGCGCTCGAATGGCAGGTCGAGATGGGGGCCGACGAGGCGATGCTCGACGCGCCCGCCGACCGCTATGCCGCCTCGGCTGAAGAGGCCAAGCCGCAGGCGGCAGCCGCACCGGCGCAACCCGCCCGCCCGCCGATTCCCGAGCCTGCCCCTGCAGTCGATGCCCCCGCCATGGCCCGCACCGTTGCAGCCCGGGCGGGAACGCTGGATGAGCTGCGCGAGGCCGTCGCGGGATTTGAGCTGTGCGAATTGAAGCGCGGTGCGAAGAACACTGTCTTCAGCGATGGCAATGCCGCTGCCCGCGTGATGATCGTCGGCGAAGCGCCGGGGCGCGAGGAAGATATCGAAGGCCGACCCTTCGTTGGCCGCGCTGGCCAGCTTCTCGACCGGATGCTCGAGGCGATTGGCCTCAGCCGGACAAGCCCCGATGCCCAGAGCGCCGTCTACATCACCAATGTCTCGCCATGGCGCCCACCATCGAACCGCACGCCGGATGCTGCCGAGATCGGGATGCTCCTGCCCTTCGTGCAGCGGCATATCGAAATCATTGATCCCGAGGTCATCGTCATGGTTGGCAATACGCCCTGTCAGGCGCTTCTCGGTCAGACGGGGATCACCCGCCTTCGGGGGAACTGGACGCAGGTTCTGGGCAAGCCCGCCCTGCCGATGTTCCACCCCGCCTATCTCTTGCGAAATCCCGCCGCCAAACGCGAAGCCTGGGCCGATCTTCTTGCCCTGAAGGCGCGCCTCAAGTCCTGAAGAAAGCCTCCGATGAACCGTATCGACGAAAGCAAAGAGTTCCTCCCTGTCCGTATCGCCGTTTTGACCGTGAGCGACACCCGCACGCTGGCCGAGGATCGTTCAGGCGACACGCTAGTCGCCCGGATCGCTGAGGCGGGGCATACGCTCGCGGACCGCAAGATTATTCAGGACGAACGGGCGCAGATCGCCGACCAGCTTCGGGCATGGTGTGCCGATCCCGAGATTGACGTGGTCATCTCGACTGGCGGCACGGGCCTGACGGGGCGCGATGTGACGGTCGAGGCGCACCGCGATGTCTATGAAAAGGAAATCGAGGCTTTCGCCACCGTTTTCACCATCGTCTCGATGCAGAAGATCGGCACAAGCGCGGTGCAATCGCGCGCGACCGGTGGCGTGGCCAATGGCACCTATCTTTTTGCCCTGCCCGGCAGCCCCGGCGCCTGCAAGGATGCTTGGGACGAGATCCTCAAGGCCCAGTTCGACTATCGCCACCGGCCCTGCAACTTCGTCGAGATATTCCCGAGGCTCGACGAGCATCTTCGGAGAAAGTGATGCGCAGCTTCGACGAACTCTACGCAATTGCCGTGGAACGAAAGGGAAGCAAAGAGGCTGTCGAGGCGCATCTGCCCAAGGCGAAAACCAAAGCCGAGCTTGCCGCCTTGCCCGACAACCGCTGGCTTGCAGAAATGGCGCGGGCGATCTTTCAGGCGGGGTTTAGTTGGAAGGTGATCGAGGCCAAGTGGCCGGGGTTTGAAGTGGCCTTTGAAGGGTTCGAGCC
>JBFEXG010000035.1:0-13401 GCA_041546005.1 Paracoccaceae bacterium | reverse complement strand
GCTGTGCGCAGGGCGATGCACATATCCATGTCGCCGCCCGCGCTGAAATAACCCACGCCGCCGCCATAGACGCCGCGCTTTTCCGGCTCCAGCTCGTCGATGATCTCCATGGCGCGAACCTTGGGGGCGCCGGAAACGGTGCCCGCAGGCATCCCCGCAAAGAAGGCCGAGAGCGCGTCCTGATCGTCAGCCAGTTCGCCGATGACGTTCGAGACGATGTGCATCACATGGCTGTAACGCTCGATGATGAATTTCTCGGTGGGTTTTACCGTGCCGATCTTGGCCACACGGCCCACATCGTTGCGGCCGAGGTCGAGAAGCATCAGGTGCTCGGCCAGTTCCTTCTTGTCGGCCAGAAGATCAAGCTCGTTGGCCTTGTCCTCTTCCGGCGTGGCCCCGCGTGGGCGGGTGCCGGCGATGGGGCGGATGGTGACTTCGCTGCCGAAGACCCGCACGAGGATTTCGGGGCTCGCGCCGATCACCTGAAAATTGCCGAAGTTGAAAAAGAACATGAAGGGCGAGGGGTTGGTGCGCCGCAGGCTGCGATAAAGCGCGAAGGGCGGCTCGCGGAACTCCTGCGTCCAGCGCTGCGCTGGCACGACCTGAAAGATATCGCCTGCGCGGATGTAGTCCTTGGCTTTTTCCACGGCGGCCATGTAGCCGTCTTTGGTGAAGTTCGAGACCGGCGGGGCAGGCGGCTTGGGCGCGGCCAGATCGCGCGTGGCCGAAGGCACCGACCGTTCAAGCGCACGCTGCGCGTCCATCACCCGCTCAGCGGCCTGCGCATAGGCGGCCTTGGCCGAGAGGCCTGCGTTGGCCCAAGCGGGGGCCACGAGGATCACATCGCCCTTCACCCCATCGAGAACCGCGACCACCGAGGGGCGCATCAAGACGGCGTCGGGCAGGCCGATGGGATCGGGGTTGATGTTGGGCAGATGCTCGACAAGGCGGATCATGTCATAGCCGAGATAGCCGAAGAGGCCCGCCGACGCGCCCGGCAGGCCCTCGGGAAGGTCGATCCGGCTTTCCGCCAGAAGCGCCCGCAGCGAGGTCAGGGGATCGTCTTTCAGCACCTCGAAGCTGTCGTCGTCATAGCGGGCCGTGCGGTTGATCCGCGCCGTGGTGCCGTTGCAGTCCCAAATGAGGTCGGGGTTCATGCCAACGATGGAGTAGCGCCCGCGCACCTCGCCGCCGGTGACGCTTTCCAGCATGAAGGCGTGTTTGCCCGCGCCCGCAAGCTTGAGCATCAGCGATACCGGCGTGTCGAGATCGGCCGCGAGGCGGGTATAGACCACCTGATTTTGCCCGGCCTCATAGCCGGCGCGGAATGTCTCGAAATCGGGCAAGAGCGACATGGGTTTACCGAGGCCTACTGAAAGTTGGCGTTCACGGCATTCACCGCGGCCTGGTTGATCTTGACCTCGGTGCCAGTCTGGATGACGCCCACATAGGCATCGAACAGATCCTGAACGATGCCGGCGGTGACTTGCTCGGCAATCGAGACGCGCTCTGCCGCCAAAGCAGGATCATCGGCGTCAGGAGGCGACAGGCTGTCGAGGCGGACAAGGATCGCTTGGCGGCCGTTGTCGAGAACGCGGACTTCGCCCGGTGCCATCGTGAAAATGGTCCTGACATAGTCAACCGGTGTCTCCGCCACGAAGCTGCGGCGGGTCAGCGCGGTGTCGATAATCGGCTCCAGCCCGAGCGCGGCAAAGTCGCTCGCGCTATCCATTCCGGCGGCCAGCGCCTCGGTTGCAGCGATCACGGCCTGATGGGTCGCCTCGACCCAAGCCCCAAGGCGCACCTCGTCGATGACCTCTTCCAGCGGGATCGTCTCGGCTTCGCGCAGGCTGTCGACACGCAGGACGAAGATGCCGCCATCTTCAAGCGTTTCGAGGCTCGGATAGTCGCCGGGCAGCGCAGCACTCGCAGCGGCACGGAAGGAATCGTAGGCGGCGATGCCGTCCTCGGTCGCGCTATTGTAGCTGATCGTGCCGAGGGCCATGCCAAGCTGAGTCACCAGATCCTCGGGCGTTGCCCCGCCGGCCAAAAGGTCGGTGGCGCGGCTCACCTGATCGTCGATCGTCCGGCGGGCGCGGGCATTGGCCAACTCATCCCGAAGATCGTCGCGGGCCTCCTCAAAGGAGACCTCTTGCGCCGCCAACACGGCATTAACCCGGAACAGGGCGGGGCCGAAGGACGAGGCAAAGGGGCCGACGACATCGCCCGGTTTGGCTGCGAACGCCGCTGCACCGGCTGCGCCAAGCTGGGCCTCTGAGACATCGCCCATATCCACGTCCGACAGATCAAGTCCGCGATCGGCAACCAGCGTGTCGAAATCCTTGGCGCCGCTGTCGATTTCGGCGCGGGCCGCATCGGCGGCGGCCTGATCGCCAAAGGCGAGGCGTTCGACAAGGCGGCGCTCGGGCTGTACATACTCGCCGATGCGCTGCTGATAGAGGTCGCGCAGGGCGGTTTCATCAACCTCGACCGTGTCTTGCAGCATGTCAGGCGTCAGCCAAGCGTAGGTGATCTCCTTGGTCTCGGGGCGGGTGTATTGGGCTTGCCGCGCCGCGTGATAGGCGATGAGATCGGCTTCCGTCGGCTCCGGAACAAGCTCGTTCAGGATCGTCGCATCCACCATCGCCCGCGTGACCGCGCGGCGCTCGCCAAGGTAATTGGCCAGAACATTCGAATAGGTCGGCGAGGCAGGCACGCCGCCGACCACAGCCGCCTGAAGGAGCGTGCGGGCAATCTCTTCGCGGAGCGTGGTTTCAAACTCGGCCTCGGATTGCCCCTGACGCTCGAGCGCGGCCTTATAGGCAAGCCGGTCGAACTGGCCCGAAATGCCTTGGAAGGCGGAAATTCGCAGGATCTGTTCGCGCACGCGCTCGTCGCCCACCGATAGGCCAAGGTTGGCGGCTTCGTTATCGAGGGCGCGGCGGGCGACCATCTGCGCCAGAACCGCTTGATCGAGGCCTATCGCCTGGGCGTCGGCGAAGCTGAGCGGCGCGCCCGTCTGCGCCTCATAGGCACGAAGCTGTTGGTTCAGCTCGCGGGCATAGTCATTGAGGGCGATGTCCTTGTCGCCCACGCTTCCAAGCGTTCGGACAGTTCCCGACAGGCCGCTTGCGCCAAAGCCGACCATCCCGAAGAACAGAAGGCCGACGATGCCCCAGAGAATGACTTTGTTGCCCTTTTTTGCGGCCATGGTGCGCGCCCTATCCTGTCTGGTCTTTTCACGGCCCTCGGGCCGGCTGCATTTCAATAGGCGGGCAAGGCCCGAGGCGCAAGGCCGCGGGGCCTAGAGCCCGGTGTTTGCGTTGGTGAATTGCTCTAGACGGTCGAAGAGCGTGCCTACGCCCGCGCGGTCGATATTGGCGAATGCGATGCGCAGCTGGCGGCCGCCTTCTGGCCGCTCGTCGGGCATGAACATTGTCCCCGGCAAAACGAGGATACCAGCCTCTTTCACGAGCCGCTTGGCCAACTCGTCGGATCGAATGGTGAAGGGGTGCTCGACATAGGCGAAATAGGCGCCGCACCCGAGCAGTTTCCAGCCCTGCGCGGCAAGGCGCGGGAAGCCTTCGACAATCGCCGCGCGGCGGTCGAGGATTTCGTCGCGCTCGCCGGCCAGCCATTGGGCAAGGTTCTTCATACCCCAAAGGGCCGCACGCTGGCCGATTTGGTTGGGGCAGATGGCAACCGTATCGAGGAACTTCTCGACCTCGGCAAGCCGAGCAGGGCTTGCCACCATCGCGCCGACGCGGTGGCCGGTCAGGCGATAGGCCTTGGAAAAGGAATAAAGCTGGATCAGCGTCTGATCCCAATCGGCCTCGGTGAAGAGGTCATGCGGCGCACCCGAACGGGCATCGAAATCGCGGTAAGTCTCATCGACAATCAGGGCAATCCCGCGCGCCTTGCACAGATCGTAGAAGGCGCGGAGCGTCTCGGCGGGGTATTCCACACCCGCCGGGTTGTTGGGGCTGACCAAGACGATGGCACGGGTGCGCGGCGTGATCAGCGCGGCGGCATCTGCGGCAGCAGGGATCAACCCTTCGCGGGTGGGCAGGCAGACCGTGGTCACCCCCGACATATCAAGCCACATACGGTGATTGAAATAATAGGGGATCGGCAGGATCACTTCGTCGCCATCGGTGCAAAGCGTGTCGATAGCGGCGGTAAAGGCCTGATTGCAGCCCGACGTGATACAGACCTGCTCGGCCCGCACCGCGCCGCCATAGGCCGCGGTCCATTGCGAGGCGATCTCGGCGCGCAGCTCGGGCAGGCCGAGCACGGGGCCATAAAGATGCGCCTCGGGCTCGTTCAGGGCGACCTCGGCGATGGCGCGGCGCAGGGGCTCGGGCGGGGGATCGACAGGCGCGGCTTGGCTCACGTTGATGAGCGGGCGATCATTCGTGAACGTCACACCATCAAGCCAGCGGCGGGCCTCCATCACGGGCGGGGCAAAGGTTGTCGAGGTTCTGGGTTGATTGCTCATACCTGTCTCTTATCAATAGGTTGATAGTCGATGCTCAACTATCTCTGTCCGCGAGTCTGGCGTCTTTCCGCCAGAACCAGCCCGATAATGACGATATCGATGATCGTCAGACCAATCAGCATCGGATCAAATCCTTTGGTCAAGGTCCAAAGCTGATAGGCGACAAAGCCGATCAAGATCAGCATCGAGGCGTGGTAGGCGCCGCGAATGCGGAACAGGAGGGCGACAACGACCCCGAAGTTCAGAACACCATGCCCTATTAGATAAAGGGTATAAAAGCTCTCGGCGTCTGGTGTAGTGACGAGCTGCGCAACCTTGAGCAGCAGCAGAGATAGCGGGTCGTCCGGGTCGCCGGCAAGCTCGTTGCGGGTCAGCCAGTCGGCCAGCCGCATCGCTGACCCTCCCGGCGAAAGCCAAAGTGCCAACCCTCCGACCAGCTGCAAGAGGCCGAGCCCGCCTTTGCCGGCAAGACTTAGTCTGTAGGACCACTCAAGCCCTGCAGACGCCTTCGGTAATGTCATAATCAGTCCTTGCCGCGATAGGGCTCGACGTATTGAAGGGCCATGTCCCAGGGGAAGAAGATCCAGGTGTCCTGGCTCACCTCGGTGATGAAGGTGTCGACCTGCGCCCGTCCCTTGGGCTTGGCATAAACGGTGGCGAAATGCGCCTTGGGATAGAGCTTGCGGACAAGCTCGAGCGTCTTGCCCGAATCCACAAGGTCATCGACCACGAGGATGCCATGACCGTCGCCCATCATCTTGGCGTCAGGCGCCTTGAGCACCTTGGCCGCCGACTGGTCCTGATGGTCGTAGGATTTCACGCTGATCGTATCGACGGTGCGGATATCCAACTCGCGCGCCACGATCATCGCCGGGGCCATGCCGCCGCGGGTGATGGCGACGACCGCTTTCCATGCGCCGTCATCCGGCCCTTGCCCATCCAGCCGCCAGGCAAGAGCGCGCGAGTCGCGGTGAATCTGGTCCCAACTGACGTGAAAGCCTTTTTCGTGGGGCAGGCGATCGGTCATGGCAGCACTCCTCAGGTCAGGGCAATCTTCTGAGAAAATACCTGCACCGGCAGGATATACCAGAGCGTTTCGTTCACCAATCTCGAGACACGCGCTGCGTGCCGCCGAGATTGCCAGACGCCGCGCGCCTCTACTCTTTGGTGATATCCGGGGAATCGACAGCCTTCATGCCGATGGCATGATAGCCCGCATCGACGTGCAGGCATTCGCCTGTCACGCCCGAACCAAGATCAGACAGAAGATAGAGGGCAGATTTGCCCACATCCTCGATGGTCACATTGCGGCGCAGCGGCGAATTGTATTCGTTCCACTTCATGATGTAGCGGAAATCGCCGATACCGCTGGCGGCCAGTGTCTTGATCGGGCCTGCGCTGATCGAATTGACGCGGATGCCCTCTTTGCCAAGATCCTCGGCCATGTAGCGCACCGAAGCCTCAAGCGCCGCTTTGGCGACACCCATGACGTTGTAGTGCGGCATGACCTTCTCGGCGCCGTAATAGGTCAGCGTCAGGCACGAGCCGCCATCGGTCATCATCGCGGCGGCACGCTTGACCACGGCGGTGAAGGAATAAACGGAGATGTCCATCGACATCAGGAAATTCTGGCGGCTGGTATCGACATAGCGACCGCGCAGCTCGTTCTTGTCGGAAAAGCCGATGGCGTGGACGATGAAATCAAGCTTGCCCCAAGTCTTTTCGAGCGAGGCGAAGAGGGCATCGACCGAGTCCATGTCGGAGACGTCGCAGGGCAGGACGATCTTGGAGCCAAGGCTTTCGGCCAAGGGATCGACCCGTTTCTTCAACGCATCGCCCTGATAGGAGAAGGCAAGTTCGGCGCCCGCATCGGCCAAGGCCTTGGCGATGCCCCAGGCAATCGATTTGTCATTGGCGAGCCCCATAATAAGGCCGCGTTTGCCCTGCATCAGATTTGACGACATCCAAACCTCCCTTGCCTTTCGGCCCCAATTTCGATCCGGTGTAGGCGATTGACGAGGGTCCTTCAAGACTGAGAGCGACGCTGCGTCAACCTTCGGACCAGCAAGGGGAGAGGACGCAGATGAGCGACCGTGATGGTATTTTTTCGGGCGACGATCCGTTTGTGATCGCACGCAGATGGCTTGCTGAAGCGGAAGGCACCGAGCCCAACGATCCCAACGCGATAGCTTTGGCCACGGTCGATCCAGAAGGGCTTCCGAATGTGCGGATGGTGCTTCTCAAAGAGATCGAGGATGCAGCTTTCGTATTCTACACGAATTACGAAAGCGCCAAAGGAGCCGAGCTCGCCGCGACAGGCAAGGCCGCTTTCGTGATGCATTGGAAATCCCTGCGCCGGCAGATCCGGGTTCGCGGCATCGTGAACCGCGAGGAGGGGCCGCAGGCGGATGCCTATTACCGTTCCCGCAGCCTCAAGAGCCGGCTTGGCGCTTGGGCCTCTGCCCAGTCACGTCCTCTGTCGTCGCGAGCCGCATTGGTGGCCGAGGTGGCAAAGGTGACGGCGGCTAAGGGAATCGATCCGGATCGCCCGCCGTTCTGGGGGGGCTTTAGAATTGTGCCGCTAGAGATCGAATTCTGGGCAGATGGTGCATTTCGTTTGCACGACAGGTTTCGCTGGAGCCGCGACTTATCGGGCGAGGCATGGAAAATCACCCGCCTTAATCCTTGACATTCACGCTTCGTGAACGGCATCTTCTTGAAACGGAGAGGAATTCTCCGGTGTTATCGTTGCCCCCGGGGGAGAGGGCGGTTTCGGGAAGCGCTGTTGAGAATAACTGCGAATGTGTGAAAATATTGACATTAATCGGATACTTCGCGGGATCGTGAAGTGGTTCGACGTGACCAAAGGCTTCGGGTTTGTCGTTTCGCATAGCGGCGGGCCGGACATCCTTTTGCACGGCAACGTTCTGCGTAGTTTCGGTCATAACTCGGTCTCGGAAGGCACCGAAATCGAGATGAACGTCGTTGAAACCGCGCGCGGCATGCAGGCGACCGAGGTTCTTTCACTGACGCCGCCAGCAACGCGACCGACCGTCCCTTTGGCCGAGTTGTTCGGGTTAGAGGCCGGAGACATCGCGCTATTGCCGCTTCAAGCCGCACGGGTCAAATGGTTCGACAAAGCCAAAGGTTTCGGCTTTGCCAACATCTTTGGCTTGGCAGACGACATTTTCATCCATATCGAGGTTCTGCGCCGCTCGGGTCTGACCGATCTTGGCACCGGAGAGGCGATTGGTATCCGCGTGACCGACGGCAAGCGCGGGAAAATGGCGGTCGAGGTTCAGGCGTGGGACAACGCAATTGGATGCGGTGGGGGCTCTGGGCGGGACTGACCGCGCTCGTGCTCGCTTTTGCGAGCTATTCCGCTGCTCAAGATTGTGATGACGCCCGCCTGACAGTCACAGGAGACTGGGGTAGGGCGCATTTCTCGGCCGCAATTGCCGATGATCCCTCTGAGCGCGGACGCGGGCTAATGTATGTAGAAAGCTTGGGAATGCTCGAGGGGATGCTCTTCGTCTACCCCGAGCCACAAAGTGTTACCTTTTGGATGAAGAACACACTGATCCCGCTCGACATGCTCTTTCTGGGTCCGGACGGGCGTATCCTAACGCTCCATGAAAATGCCACCCCTCTCGATGAAAGCACCATTAGCGGCGGAGATGGGGTGAGGGCTGTCCTCGAAATCAACGGCGGCATGGCGGGTCGACTGGGAATTCGCGTTGGCGATCAGGTGGAACACCCCGTATTTACCGAGGCTTGTGCCGGTTAGGCCTTTTCAAACCCGTCGACCCCGTCTAATCACGCACCGTCGGGGCGTAGCGCAGCCTGGTAGCGCGACGGTTTTGGGTACCGTAGGTCGTAGGTTCGAATCCTATCGCCCCGACCACTTCCCTGAGGCGAATTGCGTGATTGACTTGCGCGGCCGATAGGCCGAAGCCTTAAACATCAATCTTTGGAGGCTGGATCATGACTTTTATCAAGAAGCTAATCGCCACAACCGCGCTAGTCGTTGCGGGGTCGACCGCTTCGGCGATCGAATTGCCCTCGTCGAGCGTTTTCGCCGGATTCGTCTGGACCATGGGCGGAGGCCCGGGCCTCACCGTGAAATATGTGAGCTCCAACGCGCTGAACACGCCGGTTTTGGCAGCGGGCGTGAGCTATTACTTCGATAACGGTTTCGGCGCGGACCTTGGTCTCGCCTATAACACCTGCACCTTGTCGGGCACGGTCGGCTACGACTTCCTGCAAAACGGCTTTCAGTTTGGCGTCGGCGCTTTGGCCAACCCCTATTGCCTGCCGTTCTGAGCCACAAACACCACAGTTTTGGTTTGGCGCCGCCTTGAGAGAATCAGGGCGGCGCAATTTTTTTGGGTCGGCGCCCATTTGAACCAACTTCTTAGCCCCGGCCCGTAAGTGTGCAAAACCCTGCCGGTTTTCCGGCCCACCGGAAATGGGGAGGGCGGATCGCTCTTCAACAGGGTTATCAACAGACCCATCCACAGCTGTGTCAGAGCGAATCCCAGTCAACGGAAATTTTCGCTGGCAAGGGTAAAAATCACGTTGACCGCCCCTGTCGATCGCGTCAGGTTGTGGGGGCCGACAAAAGGGACACAACATTTAGTGTCCATGTGGTGGCAGGGACAAAGACCCAAAAAAGGATGGCTCCACAGCGGGGGCCGGTGAGGCTGGGAGAAGCGTTTTCCAGCGTCTGGTGGTTGTTCCTGTTCGCAATGGCACTCGGGGCGCGATGCGCCGGACTATTTAATTGGCCGCAACGTCGGTCGTGCAGGGGCAAGGTGCGATGAAGATCGAACGCAATTTCACGAAAGCTGGCAAAGACGCCTATAATGAGGTCGAGTTCCGCACGACCTCTTCCGAGATCCGCAATCCCGACGGCAAGATCGTCTTCAAGCTCGACAACTGCGAGATCCCGTCCAAGTGGAGCCAAGTTGCGAGCGACGTCATCGCGCAGAAATATTTCCGCAAGGCCGGTGTGCCTTCCGAAGTCACCAAGGTGAAGGAAAAGGGCGTTCCGTCCTTCCTTTGGCGTTCTGTTCCGGCGGAAGGTGCCACGTTCGGCGGCGAGACCTCGGCCAAGCAGGTTTTCGATCGCCTTGCCGGCGCTTGGGCCTATTGGGGTTGGAAGGGTGGCTACTTCACCACCGAGGCAGACGCAAAGGCCTATTACGACGAGATGCGCTTTATGCTGGCAACGCAGCGCGCTGCGCCGAACTCGCCCCAATGGTTCAACACCGGTCTGCACTGGGCCTATGGCATCGACGGCCCGGCCCAAGGCCACCACTATGTCGATTACAAGACCGGCGTTCTGACCAAATCCACCTCGTCCTACGAGCACCCGCAGCCCCACGCCTGCTTTATCCAGTCTGTCGCTGACGATCTCGTCAATGAAGGCGGGATCATGGATCTCTGGGTCCGTGAGGCGCGCCTGTTCAAATACGGCTCCGGCACCGGCACCAACTTCTCCTCGCTCCGCGGCGAGGGCGAAAAGCTTTCGGGCGGCGGCAAGTCGTCGGGCCTCATGGGTTTCCTCAAGATCGGCGATCGCGCTGCCGGCGCGATCAAGTCGGGCGGCACCACCCGCCGCGCGGCCAAGATGGTTATCGTTGATGCCGATCACCCCGATATCGAGGATTTCATCAACTGGAAGGTTCTCGAAGAGCAGAAGGTTGCCTCGATCGTTGCTGGCTCCAAGATGCACGAGCAGAAGCTCAACGGCATCTTCGCGGCGATCCGTGTTTGGGACGGTGCCGAGGCCGATGCCTATGATCCCAAGGTCAACGAGGGCCTGAAAGAGGCGATCCGCGACGCCAAGCGCGTGATGATCCCCGAAACCTATATCAAGCGCGTCCTCGACTACGCCAAGCAGGGCCACACCTCGATCGAGTTTCCGACTTACGACACCGACTGGGACAGCGAAGCCTATGCCTCCGTTTCGGGCCAGAATTCGAACAACTCGATCCGCGTGACCGACGCCTTCCTTAAGGCCGTCGAGGAAGATGGCGACTGGGATCTGATCAACCGCAAGGATGGCAAGATTTCCAAAACCATCAAGGCGCGTGATCTCTGGGATCAGGTTGGCCATGCCGCCTGGGCCTGCGCCGATCCGGGCATCCAGTATCACGACACGGTCAACGCTTGGCACACCTGCCCCGAGGACGGCGAGATCCGCGGCTCGAACCCGTGCTCGGAATACATGTTCCTCGACGACACCGCCTGCAACCTTGCCTCGATGAACCTGCTGACCTTCTACAAGGACGGCGAGTTCCAGGTTGAGGACTATATGCACGCCACGCGTCTGTGGACGCTGACACTCGAAATCTCGGTGATGATGGCGCAGTTCCCGTCGAAGGAAATCGCCCAGCTGTCCTATGATTTCCGCACGCTCGGCCTCGGCTACGCCAATATCGGCGGCCTTCTGATGAACATGGGCCTCGGCTACGACAGCGACGAAGGCCGCGCCATGGGTGGCGCGCTGACCGCGATCATGACCGGCGTGGCCTATGCCACCTCGGCCGAGATCGCGGGCGAGCTGGGCGCTTTTGCCAAGTTCGAAAAGAACCGCGCCCATATGCTCCGCGTGATCCGCAACCACCGCAACGCCGCCTATGGCAAGAGCGATGGCTACGAAAATCTCGCTGTCAAACCTGTGCCGCTCGATCACAAGAACTGCCCCGACCAGCGCCTCGTCAAACTGGCGATGGAGACTTGGGACGAAGCCCTCGCGCGTGGCGAAAAGCACGGCTACCGCAACGCGCAAACGAGCGTTATCGCGCCCACCGGCACGATCGGCCTTGTGATGGACTGCGACACCACTGGCATCGAGCCCGACTTCGCTCTTGTGAAGTTCAAGAAGCTCGCCGGCGGCGGCTATTTCAAGATCATCAACCAGTCGGTTCCCGCCGCGCTTGAAAAGCTCGGCTACGGCTCGGCCCAGATCGAAGAAATCATCGCCTATGCTGTGGGTCACGGCTCGCTCGGTCAGGCTCCGGCGATCAACCACACCTCGCTCATCGGTCACGGCTTTGGCCAGAAAGAGTTCGACAAGATCGAAGGCGCCCTCAAGACCGCCTTCGACATCAAGTTCGTCTTCAACCAGTGGACGTTGGGCGAAGAGTTCTGCCAGAAGACACTCGGCATCCCCGCCGAGAAGCTCAACGACCCGACCTTCAACCTGCTTCAGCACCTTGGCTTCAGCCGCAAGGAGATCGAGGCCGCCAACGACCACGTCTGCGGCACCATGACCCTCGAGGGCGCGCCCTTCCTCAAAGACGAGCACCTCAACGTCTTCGACTGCGCCAACCCCTGCGGCAAGAAGGGCAAGCGTTTCCTCTCGGTCGCCAGCCACATCACCATGATGGCCGCCGCCCAGTCGTTCATCTCGGGCGCGATCTCGAAAACGATCAACATGCCCAATGATGCGACCATCGAGGATTGCCAGAAAGCCTATGAGCTGTCGTGGAGCCTTGGCATCAAGGCCAACGCGCTCTATCGCGATGGCTCGAAGCTGAGCCAGCCGCTCGCCGCCGCCCTCGTCGAGGACGACGACGATGCCGCCGAGGTTCTCGCCAACGGCTCGCAGCAGGAGAAGGCCGTGGTTCTGGCCGAGAAGATCATCGAGAAGGTGATCGTCAAGGAGCTGATCCGGACCCACCGCGAAAAGCTCCCCGAACGCCGCAAGGGCTATACCCAGAAGGCAATCGTGGGCGGCCACAAGGTCTATCTGCGGACCGGTGAATACCAGGACGGCAAGCTCGGTGAGATCTTCATCGACATGCACAAAGAGGGCGCTGGCTTCCGCGCGATGATGAACAACTTCGCCATCGCGGTCTCGGTCGGCCTTCAATACGGCGTGCCGCTGGAGGAGTTTGTCGACGCCTTCACCTTCACCAAGTTCGAGCCCGCCGGCATGGTTCAGGGCAACGACTCGATCAAGCAGGCGACCTCGATCCTCGATTATATCTTCCGCGAACTGGCGGTGAGCTATCTCGACCGGACCGACCTTGCCCACGTCAAACCGCAAGGCGCGGCTTTCGACGATCTTGGCCGTGGCGAGGAAGAGGGCAAGTCGAACGTCAAAGAGCCGAGCGAAACCGCGGCCTCCAAATCGCTCGAGGTGCTTCGGCAGATCTCGTCGACCGGCTATCTCCGCAAGCGCCTGCCGCAAGAGCTCGTCGTTTTGAACGGCGGCATGGGGGCCACCGCGCTCGCCACCGGCACCGATCCGGTCGCCGCGCTCGAGACGCTGGTTCCTGCCGTGGCCTCGGCCTCGCTTTCGGCCGCCTCCTCGACCGCCGTGTCGAGCGGCACGGTCAGCCTCACGGCCCGCGACAAGGCCAAGATGCAGGGCTATGAGGGCGATCCTTGCGGGGAATGCGGCAACTACACGCTGGTGCGCAACGGCACCTGCATGAAGTGCAACACCTGCGGCTCGACCACGGGCTGCAGCTGAGGAGATCCTTCCCGCCGTTGCGGGGAGCGGCGCGCGCAAGCTCAAAAGTGGGCACCGGTTTTGGGCTCAGCTTGCGCAGCCAAACAGGACAGAGTGGGGCGGTTCCTGGCCCCCTCACTCTCACACGGGGCGGGTGCGCTCGCCCCCTGACGCGGACAGGGCCGCAGGCAGAAAACACGAGCGGTATCTAACGAAGAGCCTTGTCAGCGAAACTGGGGCGCCTCGGGCGTCCCTTTTTCTTTTCTCGAATCATTGCCACCGGACCCGCTGTCGCGATTGCCCCGGCAGGGGTCTCTTCCTCGCCCAATGTGCCAAGGCTGATACCCATTGGGGTCAATCTGTCGCTGATCGACAAAAAGATGCTGCGTTTGTGGTCGTTTTGGCCTTGGGTTGTATGCGGGCGATCGATTACAAT